>CAMWUW010000036.1 GCA_947177525.1 uncultured Bacteroidales bacterium
CAAATGCATTTCTGCCGGGCCGCCAATTGACAGGCTGCCGCTATCATTGACATTCTGTTTGCCCGGCCTGCCAAGCCCGTTCTGTTTGTTTTGCCAGCCTGGCTTACAGCACATAAACAACTATCTCTCAGTCGATTCCCATAAATCGCAGGCCCGGTTTCGCGCGGGCAGCGATTCATGGAAACCAGCTGATTTACAAGCTGTTGCACACCACGTATTTTATGGAACGGGCACACACGAAAAATGCAAAGCACTCTCCAGCAGAAGCTTGCCCATTCAAGGGTGCCGCGGCAAATCGCACACCAGCAAACACATAACAATCTGATTGACAAACACTTGCACTTCGTCCATTTCCTTATGCATGCAACACGGCCGGAAAATATGCAGGTAACTGACCAAGCATGTTGCGCGACCTGCACCAAAGGACAGCTCAGCCTGCTTTGCGCCGGAAATGCTGAAGCCGAAAAACACCTCACGAAAATGAATGTCCTCACACTCCGGAAGAAGGTCCAGCATTCAATTATAATGAATCAAGCGGAAAAGTTTGGCCTGCCTGTCACAGAGTCGCCGTGACAGGCTTTTGTTGGAGCAGAGCAGCATGATTTACAATGCCGATTTTCCATCAGGCGTTCCAGGTGTGCAATCTCATGGGAGGACCTGGCACAGGCTATTCTGTAACACATTAAAAATAAACACGTTACAATTACAAGGTGTTCCAGGTGTCACATATAAAGCGCAGACCTGGAACGGTGTGATTTTGTAAAACATTAATATTTAACGCATTATGATTTTAGAGCGTTCCAGGTCCTCCACTTTGAAAGCAGACCTGGAACGCTTGGAGGCCGAAACCACCTGGAATTTCCCAACTGCCCTTTGCAAATCAACCTACTTTTTCCGTTGAGCCATGACAGTCAGGACATGACAGCCTGGCCATGCATATATCATAAAACAGAATATATGAAAAAGAAGAGGTTGCAACTGATGTTGTAACCTCTTCTTTTTGCTCCTGAACCAGGACTTGAACCTGGGACCCTCTGATTAACAGTCAGATGCTCTAACCAACTGAGCTATTCAGGAATTTCAATCTTTAACAACCCGTTCTTGTTGTTTGGGATTGCAAAGGTAGACATATTTTTTGAACCTGCAAATATTTTTAAAGAATTTTTTAATTTTTTCTGCATTTTTCATGCAAATTGCCGTTTTACCCCTGAAATTTTGCCATGCATCAGCCATGTATGCAACTCAATAAAGGACAGACCCGACATGGAATCCTCCTAAACCTCCATGGGATCGCTGTCCCGAATTATAATCGTTGCCTCGGAGGGCCAGGCTACAATCTTTGCCCTAAAATATAACAACAAGCAAGCAAGACATTATTGTGAACAATATTTCCCGGCACTTTAGCTGAAACCTTTGACAACACCTCACAAACGAAACTCCAAGCAACGGTGCCTCTCACAATGCAAAGGAAATGGCCTTCAGACTGCATTCAAAATGTCCGCTCAACTATAATTCTTCATCTCCGTCATGTTTTGCATAATACATGGCAACAAAAGCAGCAAGTGCAGGCCAGCCACGCAAAACATTCCATGCAAACTTCGCCCAAATTTTTTCTACGCATATTTAGCATCGGCTGGCATAAAGTATTTCCGGAGACCCATAGAGCACAAACTATTGATTATCAACTATTTTCCTTTAAAACCACAACCCCGAAAACACAGGGCAGCGATTGATAGGAAACAATTGATTTCCAACCGTTTGCACACCACACATTTCTGGACTGGATGTTTCATGAGCAGATGGATGCGCTTACGGGCGTCCGGCTGCATTCAACAATCCAGCGCACACAGCTAAGGCTGGAGAGATGTGGTATCTGTAATCCGAAGGGTTGACCTGATATCCCTTATTTGGGCTATACAGCCATTTGAACGTTTTGGTTATCCAGCCAAACTGCGCAGCTCAGCCCAGGGACTGCTCTGCCTGCCTTGTGCCACGAACCTACTACAATTGCAAATCAACCTCCCTTTTCGTTGAGCCGCCATTTGGATGTTCGGTGCCAAGGCCGAGGTTGACCTCATAGAAAAATAAGAAAAGGGGGGCTTGACTAATAATTTTTAGTCAGCCCCCCTTCAGTGCGCATGATAGGACTCGAACCTACACGCCGTGAAGCACTACCTCCTGAAAGTAGCGTGTCTACCAATTTCACCACATGCGCTTCAGAAAAGTGGGGCAAATATAAGCAAAATATTTTAAATACGAACTATTTTTGTAACATTATGCCTCAAATTTCCACATTAAATTGTAATTCCTTATCCCAGCCGTCCACTTTCAGTGTAATATGGCTCAAAGAATAGTCCAATCCGATGGTTATATCCTCAAGATTTTCTGCATTCCAGTCGTAACCGCTCTCCGCCACATATTCTCCCAAGGCAAAAGTCTTCAGGACATTTGTCCCGTCATCTACATCAAGAACAAGAGTACGGTCAATCTGACGCGGAACTGAAACCGTGCACATACCTTCTGAATCAGGATGCACAAGACAGGTAAACTCGCCGGCCGAAGGTTGTCCTGTCCGATCATACCCGGCAATATCACCTCTGACATTCAATGAATAAGGAAATTCAGACTCGCCGACATTAACTGTAATCACACAATGATTCTTGTGCATGGCCACCCTCGCACAGGCCACATCCTCACCTGTGTCAACATAAGAAGAATGCATATATACCCTTGGGCAGCCGCTTCCGGAAGGGATAGCCACAGAGCCCTCACTCCCCAAATATCCTTCCGCACCGCAACATACGTTTACCCTCACTCCGGAACGCGGCACCATCACCATATATTCATCGTGCTCCACATCTGCCCCGATTTTATCTGAATGCAAAAATCCATTTTCAGAAAAGACGGCAAGATCAGCATTTGCAGCAATCCCTCCAAAGCCGTTTCCGAAATCCAGATACAGCCGACAAGGGCATGCTTCCCTATTTTCCTTTACAGAACAGCCGGTCCACAAAATCATGCAGCATACAGCTGACAGTACTCTTGACTGCATCATCTTCATGGTCTCCAATTATCATATTGTCTCAAAAACAGAAGGCAGTTCCACCCAATCCTCAACCTTCACCGTCACTCCGGCGACAGCATCATCAACAGGAACATCCGGAGAAAGCGACCCTGGACGTGTAATCTTCAGTTCGTAAGAATATGCAGTATTGCTCTCAACATCATCCAATGTCAGAGGATAATAATATGTCGTACCATCCAGTGAAGCCTCCACAACCAGCCTTGTCTTTCTCGCACACCACTCTCCGCCGGAAACATCATGCTCAGTATGATTCGGATAACTATAAAAATAATGTGCTCCTGTATACGCATTGCCTGACGCAACAAGCCCATCTTCAACAGCATCGTACAAAAATGACGGCGCCCCCTCTTCAACAGTTGTCTTGTTATACCATGATCCAGGTTCCGACTCCGAGAAAAACATCTTGTCGCCGGCCACATTCACCAGATATACAGCCTTTACCTCAAAAGACATCTTCCGGTGCTGGTCCAGCATCATTGCATTTTCAATCCGGCTTATTCCGATTCTTGCCGCGACACGCTTCACACTGACATCAACATTGCCGGAAGCCGTCAGCACAACAGATTTCTCCCCTGCCATAACAAGATTTCCTGTCTGATTATCAGCCAAATCCGTAGTTACAGCAGTCAGACCATCAATATTTCCCACTGAAACCTGCCGGCCATAATTGACAAAGGCAGCAATATGCTTCTCTCCTGACGTACACGTCAATGAGATTGAATTTCCCGTACCATGCTTATAAGTCTCAAGCGTTCCCTTCGAATCAAACACCAGTATCTGAAGGTCACTCACGGAATCTTCTCCGGACGGCACACCCGAAATTCTCGTCAAGGCATCTGAAACAGTCACAGTCAATGCAACATTATCCTCAGTAACAAAAGCAGCCTCTGCATTATTATCACTGCAACCGGCAAGCACTGCAGATGAAGCAAGTACCGCCATAACCAACAATTCATTTTTCATATTATCACTTTTTATAGTTTATAAACATTTGGTGAGAACTTGACAGCCCCATGCCGTCAGTCTCCATAAAAATCATTTTGTATTTGTCCCGCCATGACAGACAGTTCCGGATCAAGATTTGCCCTATGGACAAGATGCGGATCAGATGCAATCCCCGATTTCAGATATTTTGCAGCCTCATCATTCTGTCCGAGCCTTGCAAGAACCAGTGCCTTGAGATAGCACACCTTCGGTTCGGCATCATCAAGGCGTCCGATAACATCCAATGCTGAATGGTTATAGCCGGCAGATGCAAAAGCCAAGGCAGCATTGTAGTCATCATACGGACGCAACAGCCTAACGGCAGTCCTGTAGTCCAGATCACGAAGTGCCTGAACACCTGCCATATAAACAGTATCTATTTCACTTGTATGCACCGTATCCTTTTCCATCCCGACCCGATGAAGATGAAAATCAAACTGCACACTTCTCAGCTTCGGGTACAGCTTTTCCCTGAAATAGCGGTACTCCGGCATACGCGAAATCATGAACTCAGCCCTGTCAGGATCATTCAAATCTCCGGACAGCTCAAGTGCCAGCTTCTTTGCATCAGAAGAAATCACCGTATCATTCACCAAAAGTTTCCTGAACTGTTCCCAATTCTCAGGCAGCACTGATGTCTTCAGCAATTCCCTCCACTCTGACGGGACAAAATCTGCAATATATTCCGCCACAGCCCTTGACCTTGCCGCCGAAAGGGCCATATTGGATGCAAAAGTGCCTTCCGGAGAGCACGAAGCCACGATCACGATTGAATCCGGAGCCAATTCCGTCCTTGCAGCCACATCCTCAAGACAACGCTGTATTCTTCTCAGCTCTGCGGCATTGTCCCCCAATGAGGTGTCAACCTGTGAGCATCCCTGCCCGAAATCAATCAAAGCCTTCGTATGGTCACGCACAACACGCTCCAGAACAGTCATTCTATATTTCTCTGTTCCGTCCGCCAGGGAAGACAATGAACTTATATAAAATGTAAGCTCTTCAGGAAACCGCAGGTCAAGAATACGCTCCCCCATCTCATAAATGCTTCCCTCCAATGACACATGGACTTTTTTCAGCAAAGGACGGCTTCGGAATGTATGACTGTACCTGTATGTAAATCCTTCTCCGGAAGCAAGTACTGTATCCAGACGTATTCCGTTCTCCGCAATGGGATCTTTAACATACTTTGCAAACATCTTCCCAGCCTTGGCCTTGCGCCTTTCGTTCTTTTTCCATTTCCAGTCCTTTGTATAATGAAGCAGTGCATCCTTCTGCGTAACTCCGAAAAGATTCCCCGCATCTGCATCACTTATAAAAGAAGAGTCATTCCTCATGCGGTAAGTCTCCGGGAAATGTCTTTCAAGAAAAATCTCAAGCTGCCCCACACGTATAAAATCCGATGTGTCAGTTATTACTGAGGAAAGAAAGGCACGGTATCGTTCATATCCCCTCAACTGGGCCGCACGGTAATGCGCGCCTGTTATATAAACTGGCTCCAGAGCCTCCTTGTCATCCTGTATTGACATGAAAGGCAGAATTTTCAGCTGCCATTTTGAACCGGCCATACCCAAGGGGACAGTTATGTCAAATTTCACCGTAACATACCCGGCACGTTCAGCAACATTACGGAATCCGGCAGTGACCTTCGATGCAGATATGATATCTGTCGCAACCATCTCGCCAGTTTCAGAATCACGTATTGCATTCATTATTACAGGGCCATCCTCCGACGTTCCGTGTATAACATCTATCTTATCCACCTCCTGCCTGCCTTTCCCAGATGACAATTCATCACAGACTGAGAGTCCCACGCTTAAGTCACCTGAACTTATTTTCCGGATCGTCCTGTACTGGCTGCATGAGACGGCCACAACACATAAGGCCACCAGGCACAGATATCTCAAATCAGAACACATATACAACAGCTATCTTTATATCATCAGGAAGCACGAACCAGCCTCTTCCGGAAGAAGTCGTGACACCGCATGCCGGACAAGAATATTTCCGGTAAATTTCATATCCGGTCCAAACTCCTGCTCCGAATTCAAGATTGAAATGGCGCGACAGCATATAAGTATACCCGGCATAAAGTCCTGTACCGAACCTGTCCCCTTCCTTTGCTGCGCGTGAGAATATTCCTCCCATATTGAATTCCTGGTAACGCAATTTCCCCTCGAACCACCATCCGGACAACGTGTGCCAAGGCCACAGGCGTGCTCCGACGGTATATGACTGCTGACGCAGCTGGAACTGCCTCCCGGCATCGCCTTTGCGGAATATAAAGGGATTATATCTTGCCCCGGCAGTAATGCTCCAATATCTTGACACTGAATACGATGCCTCAGCATTCAAAGTGCCCAGGCATGCATAGCCAAGCAAGTCCGTGGAAATACTGAACTTCTGGGCCCGGGCACTATTATGGCAGACAAGTCCGCAGACAGCGGCCAATATCAAAACAGTCTTCCTCATTTGCTCAATATCTGCTGAAGACTTGCTCTATAGAGGTTCGCTTTGACGGATGTGAAGCTATCAGAGCCGTCTTCAATGCATCCTTGGACAATACATCCTGAGACAATACTGAAAATATTCCCGAGCACGGTATGCCACGGTCATCCAGAAACCTGAATATCTGCGGATAAAACCAGAATGACGTTCCGAAAGAAGGGAAAGAGCCTCCGTAACGCTCCTTATACATTTTACTTTCAAGATAATATGCCCACATCTCTCCGATTTCACAATGTCCGGCACCTGAGCCTGTTCCGTTCCCATAAGTCATGCCTCCGGTAGTCAGATATGACTCAATGATATAGAAGATATAGCTGTTCCAGTATGCCCTGCCTACTTTGGAAAAATGACTAGCATGTGCCAGTTCATGCACTACAGACGAATAGATAGAACTGTAGCCGTCCATATTTCTTGTACCGATTGTTATATCAGGAAGAAATACTTTTATAAGAGAGGCAAACTTGCCCAAAAACGAGCCCATCTTGTCCGAAGACAGAAATGTGCCATGATGCAGCATTACAGCACTGCTTGCATCCATTCCGTTCAGTATCCATATCCTAAGGTCCGACGGCGGTGCATCAATACCCAAATCCCCTGAAGCACACCTGCTTATATATTCATACGCAGCATTGTTCACGACACATCTGCGGAACAGTTTGCCGTCAGAATCCTTGGTTACTGTCATATTCACACCTTCCGGGCCTGATTTGCCCAATGTGGACACAGAAGCAGGAAGCAATACCAGATTGAAGCCGATTGAAAAGCTTTTCTCATTTTTGAAAACAAGCCTATAGCGCAGCTTTGAGGAAAACTTCTTGTCCATCTGGTAATAACCGTCCCTGTCAGTATAAGTCTTGTCAAATTTCACAAAAGAATTGCATGACACGCACACTCCTGCAACTCCGAAAGGCTTTCCTCCATTGGCAGCGTCATCAACTATTGTTATGCGTCCTGAAGGCTGTACTTTGGACACACCCCTTGTCTCAGGCCCGGAAAGCCTGTCCTCATTTCCGGTCAGAATATATGACATTCTTTCAACTTCCTGCCAGTCAATGCCGTCATCCGCACGGGTACCACGGTCATTCTCTGCAATATAGCACTCATCAATAATCTCATGCATGACAGGAGGAAAGTTGAAATCCTGAGGGACAACAGCATACTGCCAAGTCATTTTATCTTCCGGAATTCCAGGATCATGGTACCAGTCTCCCTCAACAATTACATCATAGTCCAGAGGATGGTCCATCAATTCAAGGCCACTTGAAACAAGAAGGTCATATTCAGCATCATCGGCAGGAAGAAAGCGGACATAAATATTCGTAGGCTTGACATCAACCCTGTCCGCTTTGGTAGGATAAAGACTCTGAAGAGCCTTTGCAATATTTTCTGTCTTGTACGGGTTTTCAAGACGGTTCCCCAGTACAATCTTTTCATGCGGAATCTGCCTGCCATAGGAGTAATCAATCCCATGCTCCGACAGGAGTCCGTTCTTGCTGCATGACATCATAGCCAAAGTCATGAGCACAATTGTAATTCTACCTCTCATAATTCTTTCATTTATTACGAAGGCAAAATTATTCCTAAATATCCGCGTAACAAAAATGTACGCGGATATTTATAAAAAAGTGCCCTACAGACCACTGCAAGGCACTTTTTATCAATATTTTTTATTTGAGTTTTTTATAAAATCAATTAAAAAAACGTGATGGTCTTCTGCTCGCCGGCAGAGAGAAGGCTATTGGCAACACGGCTTACCCCCAGTCTGAACAGACTCTTGTCAAGCCACTCCTTGCCGAGCACAGACGACACTATAGAATAATAACAAAGGGCATCAGCTGCTGAGGATATGCCTCCGGCAGGCTTGAATCCGACTTTCCTGCCCGTTGCAGCATAATATTTTGCAATGCACTCACACATTACATAAGCTGCAGACGGTGTTGCATTCACGTCAACTTTTCCTGTAGAAGTCTTTATGAAATCCGCTCCGGCTTCCATTGCAAGAAAAGAAGCAGTTGCAATTGCTTCAGATGTACGAAGCAGACCAGTCTCAAGAATTACCTTAAGATGCACCTTGCGGTCCTGAAGTGCTGCAGCTGCATCAATACATTTACGTACCTGACGGATTTCCTCTGCAGCAGTCTCGTAATCACCGTCCAAGAAAGAATTAAGAGCCAACACAATATCAACCTCATCAGCTCCCTGCAGCACAGCAAGCTCACACTCCTTAAGCTTTACCTCCAGAAAACTCTGCGAAGACGGGAAACATGCAGAAACAACAGTTATATTGAAATCCTCCTTCCTAACCTGCTTGACAACTGAAGCGAAATTAGGATATACGCATACCGAAGCCGGAAGCGGCCACTCCGGATAACTCTGTCTGAAAACATTTACCTTCTCAACAAATCCGGACACCGATGCCGGTGTATCGTCAGTTTTCAGAGTCGTAAGGTCCATTATTGAAAAACAGTCCTTGTACACCTGCTCAGATGCCACCTTCTCCAAATTGGCTGCAATAAGTTCCAAAGCCCGTCCCATTGACTCCTGGTCAGGAGCGTAATCATATTTCTTCAAATAATCCATAATATCAACTATTTTTTAATTAAATCCAATTCAACCAAGAATCTATCCACTGATCTGCACATCAAATCCCTCTTCAATCAATGGTCCGGCATATTCGGCCATCTCCTCACGGGAACATTTTGACAAAGATTTGTCAGGAGTCTCACGGTCAATCGTATAAACCATTACTTTACGCGGCTTCAGCATACGCACAATGCTTCTCCACCTGCCGAGAGCCTCCTCGGAAGCTGTATCAAAATCAGGAGACTTCAGGAACATTGTCTGAAGGACAAAGCGGCCTTCAAATTTTTTCATTCCTTCAATCACATCATCTATACGATAATTTCCGGAAGGCCGGTTTATGCAAGCAACAAGTTCTTCCGACAGTGCATCCAGCTTCAGGATGGCATTGTCAACTTTCATGAGGGCCCTGAACACATCATCCCTTCCGACAAGTGAAGCATTAGACAGCACAGAAACCTGTGCCTTAGGAAAATACCTGTCCCTCAATTCAATCGTTGCATCAATTATCTGCGCAAAATCAGGATTCAGAGTAGGTTCCCCGTTTCCGGAGAACGTTATGGAGTCAATCCCGGTTCCATTTTCCGATGCCATAGACAACTTGTTCTCCAGGGCCTTCCTTACTTGCTCCAGTTTTGGGAAACCTCCTTTGGAAATGCCGTCACGGTTCCATCCGCATTCGCAATACACACAGTCAAAATTGCATGTCTTTCCTTCACGCGGCAAAATATTCACCCCGAGAGAAGCCCCTAACCTGCGGCTGAAAATCGGTCCGAATGCTATTTCATCAAAATGCAGCATCACACAATACGTTCTGAATGACTATTGCCTGTAACAAAGCCTTCGGCATCAACACAATGCACACGAACGATTCCCGGATGCTTGCCGACAGACAGGCTTCCAAGCTCCGCTTCCTTTGAAAGGAAGCGCGCACCGTTCAGGCAGGCCCATGTAAGAAGCTCTGCCATCGGCACCTCAGGAAAATTCTTGTGAAGACAATACAATTCCTTCACCATATCCAGGTCGTCATTGCTGGAAAGGGAGTCAGTGCCTATCGTAATGTCAAGACCATTGGCACGCATAAGGGGAACCGGAGGCAAAGCATTATGTATAAAGATATTGGACAGAGGACATATAGCCCAATACACATTTTCCATAACCCTTTTGGCTGCGTCAATGTCATCCTGTCCAAGGCAGACGTTGTGCACCAGCAGAATATGCCCGCGGCGGAGTGCAGGCTCAGGTATGCGTCCTATAAAATATTTGAGCGACGAGTCACCGGTGACAGGCGGGGTGCTCATCCCGGCCCTGCGCCGGTTTTCATACATGGCTCCGCTACCATACCTGACAAGTTCCTCTTCCTCATTGCTTTCCTGGGAGTGATATGAAAGATATCCGGAAGCAAGACCGGCCTCAGATGAAGCAGAAAGCAGTTCCGGACTCATGGTATAACATGAATGAGGCGAAGGCGCGGCATCTATACCGGCTCCGTCGGCAACCTTCTTCAGTTCATAGACTTCAGCCATAACCTGCCCGCACATTTCCGGTTCAGTGCCGAAAACCTCCAGAAATGTCCTCGTATACATCTTATGCGATTTCTTTACAGAAAAAGAAGAGTCGTCGTTGCTTATATCTGCCATGGCAGACACTCCGTCAGCCCACATCTTGTCCATCCATTTCTGTACAAGTTCCTTTTTCACATCAGGTCCGGCCCAGTCGCGCAAAGCATTTATCTGGTCAATGAAACCTGCCATTCCGGTACCCTTGCGGAACTTTCCGTGCAGATGTGAAAGTTCGACATGGCAATGCGAATTCACAAAGCCGGGAACAAGCGCCCCCTCACTGACAGATTCTCCGGGCATGCACTCCCCGACTTCCAGAATCCTTCCGTCATTTCCGTCATATTCTACAAAACCGTTCCTTATCGGTTCTGCGGCATCCAAAGTATATACAAAAGACGCCGTTATCCTTTTGACACTCATAATCTCACTTTATCAGTCCGAAATAAGTTCCATCTTGCTGGCAAGCGTATCTGCTGACATCTTAAGCACAGCAGTTCCACGTCCCGCCACCAAAGGTCTGACATCACTGCTTCTTTCATTTGCAACACTTGCCGTGCCCGGTTCAGAAACAGCCTCAGGCTCCTGAAGCAATGCCGGAAGCGAATCAACCGCACATATACTGTCGCATACTGACACAGTATCAATCCTGACTATAAATTCAGGTCCGCGGTAGACCGTATCATAACGTTCCACATAATTCAAGCGATAATACATCAGTGCAGTATCAAGTTCAAACACAAGACTGTCCGGAGTATATGAAGGAGGTATATTCCCGATATCCGGAACAACATGACCGACACTGATGCAGAAATCGTGCTTTTCCGTGTTCTCTTCTCTGATTTTCTGAAGCGCCTTCAGTTCCTTTATATGGGCATCAAGAATTTCTGAAGCCGAACGGAATATTCTGGAAAACCTCTCGGGATCATCCAGATAATGCTCGACACTCTTGCGGTAATCCTCTGAATTGTATCCATACTTCTCAAGTATAGGCTCGTACACCAGCGAAGTGTCCGCAATACGCTTTATAGAAGGAGCAGAGGCTATCCACTGGTCTGTGAGAAGCATTTCGGCATATATTTTTGCAAGCGTAGAACGCGGAATGACCTTGGCCCTGTCCTTTCCGCAAGAAACAAGCAGGGCCGCAAATGCCACGCACACGAAAACTATATGCCACGATATACGCTTCATCCCGACTTATCTCAACGATGCACCGTACTCATTCTGGAAAGTGGACAGAAGCTTTGCCATCATCTTTTCCACATCAGAATCAGTCAAAGTCCTTTCGGCATCCTGAAGCACAAAGCTCATCGCATACTGCTTCTTTCCTTCCGCAATCTTCTCTCCCCTATATACATCAAACAATGAAACCTGCTTAAGAAGTTTCTTGCCGACACGGAAGGCACTCTTGCGCAAATCCGCAAAATTCACAGATTCATCAATAAGCAATGCAAGGTCACGCCTTACCTCAGGATATTTAGGAAGTTCCTTATAGCGTACCCTATTTCTCTTCACCAATTCAAAGAATGCCGGCCAATTTATTTCTGCGGCAAAAACAGGCTGCTTTATGCCGAACTGACGCAGTCTGGCCGGAGAGATTGTGCCCATTACTACCAGCTGCGAATGCGTACCAGGAAGTCTGTAAAGCAGGCCTTCCGAGAACAAGTCTGCAGGAGCCGGCTCAGTTTCCAAAGAATAAATATCAGTTCCGAAGCGTCTAAGCAACTGCTCAAGATAGCCTTTCAGCAAGAAATAATTTCCCTTTCCGGCTTCTGTACGCCACGACTTCTCTGACTTTCCGCTCATAAAAAGGGCAAGGCAGGCGTGCTCCTCATAAGAATCAAGAGTTTTTCCGTCCTTCTGAGGGTTGAATGCGTATACTGAGCCATACTCAAATGTCTTTATGTCAGTAATCTGGCGGTTGATATTATATGCAATAACCTCAAGTCCGTTCAGAATAAGCGTCTGCCTCATTACATTAAGGTCTGAACTTAGAGGATTCAGAATCCTTACGCAATTCTCTTCCGGAAAAGTTGTCAATTTTGAATAATATTCGGACTTCGTAAGCGAATTGTTCATGGTCTCGACAAAGCCATTGGCCGCAAGGAAATCCGAAACACTCTTACGGACATATTCTGGCTCAGGCTTTTGGGACGCATTTACGGAAACCCTCATTGTCTTAGGCAACTCAATATTGTTGTAGCCATAGATGCGTAGAATTTCCTCCACAACGTCACATTCCCTGTAAACATCTATCATATAAGAAGGTACAGCGACCTTTGAACCGCCCTGCCTTTTCTCAACAAACTCATAAGCAAGACCTTCCAGAATTCCCTCTATGACATCATGTCCTATCTTCTTTCCGATGAAATTCTCTATGCGGTCATAGTCAAGCTCCACTGTCTTCTTTTCAATCTTTTCAGCACAGACCTCCTGAACTTTTCCGGAAATTCGGCCTCCGGCAAGTTCCAATATAAGAAGAACGGCCCTTTTTGCAGCATACTCTACAATAAGCGGATCAGCTCCTCTCTCATAGCGGAATGACGCATCCGTCTTCAATCCATGGCGTTTTGATGTTTTTCTGACTGACACCGGATTGAAATATGCACTCTCAAGGAAAATGTCAACAGTTCCATCTGTCACCCCGGAGTTCTCTCCTCCGAATACACAGGCAAGGCACATAGGCTTGACTGCATCAGCAATTACAAGGTCGAATTCGGACAAGGTCCTTTCAACGCCATCCAAAGTCACGAATTTCTCACCTTCTTCCGCTCTTCTTACCACAACCTTTCCGCCTTCTATCTTGGCTGCGTCAAAGGCGTGCAGCGGCTGCCCCGTCTCCAGCAAGACAAAGTTTGTAATGTCAACTATATTATTTATAGGACGAAGTCCAACAGAAAGCAGTTTTTTCTGAAGCCATTCCGGAGAAGTTCCAACCCGCACTCCCTTGATTGTTGTTCCCGTATAGCGTGGGGCCCCGTCTGCAGCCACAACCTCTACGGGAATTGCCTCGCCGTCCCGGGCATCAACAAAAGCAGATACGTCCGGAATATTCAATTTGCAAGGAATGCCATTATGCTTCAGATATGCATACAGGTCACGGGCTACTCCTATATGAGAAGCTGCGTCCACACGGTTTGCTGTAAGTCCGATTTCAATGAGCGTATCAGTTGCAAGGCCAAGATAATCCTTGGCCGGAGTGCCAGGGACAGCCTCCTGCTCAAGAACCATAATACCTTCATGTGATTCTCCAATGCCAAGCTCATCTTCCGCGCAGATCATTCCGAATGACTCAACGCCCCTGATTTTTGATTTCTTGATTTTGAAATCATCACCAAGCACAGTACCTACAGTTGCAAGCAAAACCTTCTGGCCCGCAGCGACATTCGGAGCACCGCACACGACCTGTATCGGCTCACCTGCACCGACATTCACTTTAGTTATATGCAAATGGTCTGAATCCGGATGCTCGCAGCACTCGACTACCTCGGCAACGACAACACCGGCCAAACCGCCAGGTATCTCTTCCACCTGCTCTATTGAATCCACCTCCAGGCCTATAGATGTCAATGCATCAGCAACAGCCTCGGGAGCGAGGTCACACTCAATATAATCCTTGAGCCAATTATAAGAAATCTTCATATTATCATTTTTTTATATTTACAAACATAGAATCTACTGCAAATCCTCCTTGGAAAACAGAGAACCGACAAACTCTTTCTTGTCAAAGACCTTCAGGTCATCAATTCCTTCGCCTATTCCGACAAACTTTATTGGAATCCGGAACTGGTCAACGATGCCGACAACAACCCCTCCCTTGGCAGTTCCGTCCAGCTTGGTAACGGCCAATGCCGTAATATCGGTAGCCTTTGCAAATTCTTTCGCCTGCTGAAAAGCATTCTGACCGGTAGAGCCGTCCAAAACGAGCAGAACCTCATGAGGAGCATCAGGAACGACCTTACGCATTACATTTCTGATCTTCGTAAGCTCATTCATCAAATCTATCCTGTTATGCAGACGTCCGGCGGTATCAATCAAAACAACATCAGCATCCTTGGCAACAGCAGATTTTACCGTGTCAAAGGCAACTGAAGCCGGATCAGAACCCATCTCCTGCTTCACGATATCCACACCGGCACGCTCCGCCCATATTGTAAGCTGGTCAACAGCTGCCGCCCTGAACGTATCAGCTGCCCCAAGCATTACTTTCTTGCCAGAGGCCCTGAGGCTGCTTGCCAATTTGCCTATAGTGGTAGTCTTTCCGACGCCATTTACACCGACAACCATTATGATATATGGCTTTTTGCTGAAGTCAAAAGGCACGGTTTCCTCATCGCAGGAAGTCCCGACATTCAAAAGAGAGGCTATCTCTTCGCGAAGCATGCCGATCAATTCATTCTGCGACACATACTTGTCACGGCTGACCCTCTCTTCAAGATTCTCAATTATCTTCAACGTGGTATCCACGCCCATGTCAGTTGCAACCAGTGCTTCCTCCATCGCATCAAGCATGTCAGCATCCACTTCAGTTTTGCCGGCAATTGCATGAGAAAGCCTCTCAAAAAAGGTTTTGTTCGTCTTCTTGACCCCTTTATCAAAAATACCCATATACTTCACTTTAACCCACAAAGATAATCCTTTTTGGAATAATAAAAAAGTGGCACGACATTTAAATGCCATGCCACTTGTAATACATCCTAAGAAAGAATTATTTCTTTGCGAAGAATTCTTTAGTCTGGTTCTCTTCAACGAGCTGCTCAGTGAAGACATAGGCTCCAGTCTTTGGAGACTTGTCCATGCGGATACACTTTACCATTTTCTTCTGTGTACCGGCCTTGAAGGTTGCGACCGCTTTCTTTGCCATTTCTTATTCCTCCTAATTATTTGATTTCGCGATGAAGTGTAACCTTCTTAAGGAACGGATTGTATTTCATACGCTCCAAACGCTGAGTCGTGTTCTTTTTGTTCTTTGTAGTAATGTATCTTGAGATACCCGGCACACCGCTTTCTCTCTGCTCAGTGCACTCAAGGATGACCTGCACCCTGTTACCTTTAGCTTTCTTTGCCATAATTCCAAAAATTAAACAAGGTTAATAAATCCTTTCTTCTGAGCATCTTTGATAGTAGCATCGAGACCATTCTTCTCGATTATCCTCATGCCCTTGCAAGACACCTTAAGTGTAACAAACCTCTGCTCTTCCTCAGACCAGAATTTCTTGGTCTTGAGGTTCAGGGCGAAAATGCGTTTGGTACGCCTCTTTGAATGCGAAACATTGTTTCCGACCATTCTTTTTCTACCTGTAACTTGACAAACCTTTGCCATTGTATATAACTTTTTTAATTAATTCATAATTAGCGGGCTGCAAATATCGCACAAAAAAATTGCAATTGCAAATTTCTATACAAATTTGAAAAACCGGCGCCACCTTACGTTTTTCGGAAAACTCTTGTTTCCGTCAATGGACAACCATATTAAAGCCGGCTTGCCGACTATATGATCCTCAGGTACGAATCCCCAATATCTTGAGTCAAGGGAATTATGCCTGTTGTCGCCCATCATAAAGTAATAATCCTGTTTAAAAGTATAGCTGTGGGCTTCCTCACCATTAATCAGTATTTTGCCGTCCGCAACCTGGAGCACATTCCCTTCGTATGACGTTATGATACGCTCATACAGCGGAAGATTCTCCATATTCAGTTCAACAACAGCATCCTTTTCAGGTATCCAAAGCGGCCCGAAATTGTCTCGTGTCCACTTGTAATCTCCGGAAAAAGGAAAAATTGTAAGATCCGAATCAGGAAAGTCAGGAGGATAAACATCAACATTCCTTGCGGCCGAAACCACATTAGGAAGTTTTTTGATTTCTTCCAGCATTCCTTCAGTAAGCGGAAGCTGCAGATAGCCAGGAAGTGACGGTGAGAACATAACCTCAGAAGCATTTATTCCGAGTTCATCAAGATGCACAGGATTAATCCTCTGCCCGGAAGTAATGACTCTGTATGTATTCTGAACTCCAGGCCATACTGTCTGCGGCTCAGAATTAAGGTATACATTTCCGTCCCGTATTTCCAATGTATCACCAGCCACGGCTACACATCTCTTTACATAATGGTCCTTCTTGTCTGAAGGCCTCACCTTGACAGGGCCATATTCACGGACGATGCGATCACGTCCGACTGCCCTGACAGCCATATAATAATCATCTGCCGGAGCCTTTGTCAAGACTGTATCACCATGAGGGAAACCGAAGACAACATAATCTCCTGCTTCAACATGTCCGAATCCCCTAAGTCTTCTGTAAGGACTTTGAATCAGAGTGGAATAAGACTCCTTCTGCCCTATTACATTATGGGTAAACGGTATTGTGAGAGGTGTCTGCGGCATCCTCGGGCCATAAGCCAGCTTGCTCACGAAAAGATGATCTCCCGTATACAGGGAACTTTCCATGGAAGATGAAGGAATCTTGAAGGCCTGAAAAAAGAAAGTGTTGATGAACGTTACGACAACTACTGCAAAAATCACGGCATCAAGCCAGTCCAGCAGCACATTACGTTTTTCTCCGGGTTTGTATTCCTTCTTCCAGAACAACCATTTCACCTTTCCGGTTATGTGATGGTCAAAAATTGGAACAAGCCCGAAAAGCCACCAATAGTTTCCTACCCAAATTACCCACAGCAGATAAAGCACGGCCCAAAATATGAACCTTGCCCATTTGTTATGGTATAATTCCTTCAGCCCCATGCGGCAATACTATTTTACAGAATTGATTATAGCCTCAAATGCCTGAGGATTATTCATGGCAAGGTCTGCAAGTACCTTACGGTTCAAACCTATGTTCTGCTTGGCTATGCGACCCATGAACTGTGAGTAAGTCATGCCATACTGACGTGCAGCAGCATTGATTCTCTGGATCCAGAGAGCGCGGAAAGAGCGCTTTTTGTTCTTACGGTCACGGTAAGCGTATGTAAGACCCTTTTCATAGGTGTTCTTTGCTACCGTCCAAACATTCTTTCTTGAAAGAAAATTACCGCGGGTTCTCTTAAGAATTTTTTTGCGGCGTGCCCTTGAGGCAACTGAATTTACCGATCTTGGCATAAATTTAACTGTTTTATGGAGGCAGTGTCCGTCTTTCCGGAGCTTGTCAACTGCATTCCAAGTTTAACTTTAAATGATTGTGTAAATAATTACAGACCCAACAAAGCTTTGACCCTCTTGGTATCCACGTTGGACACGAGACCTACGTGAGTCAAATTTCTCTTCTGCTTTTTGGTCTTCTTTGTGAGAATGTGGCTTTTGTAAGCATGTTTTCTCTTGATTTTTCCCGTTCCGGTAAGCGTAAAACGCTTTTTTGAACCGGAGTTGGTTTTCATCTTTGGCATAGTTAAATTTTTTGACTGTTAGTTAATAATTATAGCATTCCAATCGCTTGGATTACTTTTTCTTAAGTGGTGCGATCATCATGATCATCCTTTTGCCCTCCAGCTTAGGCATCTGCTCAGCTCTTCCGAACTCCTCAAGTTCAACCGCAAAACGCAGGAGAAGCTTCTCACCCTGGTCAGCATAAATGATTGAACGTCCCTTAAAAAAGACAGAAGCCTTTACCTTGGAGCCTTCCTGAAGGAATTCCTGGGCATGCTTTAGCTTGAACTGAAAATCATGCTCATCGGTATTAGGACCGAAACGGATTTCCTTGATGACAATTTTGGCCGCATTGGCCTTCATCTCCTTGGCCTTCTTCTTCTGCTGATAGAGATATTTCTGATAATCAATGATCTTGCATACAGGAGGATCGGCTTTCGCACTTATCTCCACCAAATCAAGTCCTTGCGCATCAGCCATCTTCAATGCCGCCGACAAAGAATATACACCTGGCTCAGTGATATTCTCTCCTACAAGACGTACATTTGAAGAGGTAATCTCTTCGTTGATTCTCAATCCGTCGTCATCCTTTCTTGCTACAGGCCTCTGGCCCGGACGACCTGCTCCGCTTCCTCCTGGCCTTGGACCGAAGAAACGCGGGCCGGATGGTTTAAATGGTGCTGCGATAAATAAATCCTCCTATAAGTTAAGTTAATTAATAATATAATGACTATGACAACTGATCTTTTATCTCCTTGGCAACCAAAGCGACAAAATCCTCAGCCGGCATAGAACCTAAATCAATTCCTCCCTGCTTTCTGACAGAAACAGAACCTTCGTTCATCTCCTTTTCCCCGACAATTGCAAGGAAAGGTATCCTCTTCAACTCGCTCTCACGTATCCTTTTACCCAAAGTTTCATTCCTGTCATCAACAGAAGCGCGAATATCGGAATTATTCAGCAAATCACAAACTTTTTTTGCATATTCCTCATATTTTTCGCTGACAGGCACGATGTTGACCTGATCAGGAGTAAGCCACAAAGGAAGCTTTCCGCCGGTATGCTCCAGCAGAACGGCAACAAAGCGCTCAAGGGAACCGAACGGAGCCCTGTGGATCATGACAGGACGATGTTTCTGATTATCGCTTCCGACATACTCCAGATCAAAGCGCTCAGGAAGATTGTAGTCAACCTGGATTGTACCGAGCTGCCATTTCCTTCCAATGGCATCCTTCACCATAAAGTCAAGCTTAGGGCCATAGAACGCAGCCTCACCGTATTCCACAACCGTATTAAGACCTTTTTCACGCGCAGCCTCCACTATGGCAGCCTCAGCCTTCTCCCAATTTTCATCTGTACCGATATACTTGGTCTTGTTGTCAGGATCACGGAGTGACACCTGGGCAATGTACTCGCTGAAGTCCAAAGTCTTGAACACATACAGAATAATGTCTATGACTTTGCAGAATTCATCCTTAAGCTGGTCAGGACGGCAGAAAAGATGAGCGTCATCCTGTGTAAAACTGCGTACACGCGTAAGTCCGTGAAGTTCTCCGCTCTGCTCATAACGGTAAACAGTTCCGAACTCTGCCAGTCGCAAAGGCAGATCCTTATATGAACGTGGCTTTGACCTGTATATTTCACAATGGTGCGGACAGTTCATAGGCTTAAGCAGATACTCCTCACCTTCCTGAGGCGTATGTATAGGCTGGAAAGAATCCTTGCCGTATTTTGCATAGTGTCCAGAAGTGACATAAAGGTCCTTATTTCCGATATGAGGAGTAATTACAGGCAGGTAGCCGTATGATTTCTGCACTTTCTTGAGGAAATTCTCAAGCCTTTCCCTCAGGGCAGCTCCTTTCGGCAGCCAAAGCGGCAGTCCCTGTCCTACTCTCTGGGAGAAAGTAAACAGTTCCATTTCCTTTCCTATTTTCCTGTGGTCACGCTTCTTTGCCTCCTCCATAAGTGCCAGGTACTCGTCAAGAAGAGATTTCTTAGGGAATGATATTCCATAAATACGCGTAAGCATCTGCCTTTTCTCGTCACCTCTCCAATATGCACCGGCTATTGAAGTAAGCTTAACTGCCTTAATTGCAGAAGTATCCCTCAGATGCGGTCCGCGGCAAAGGTCCGTAAACCCGCCATTGGTATAGAAAGTGATTGTACCGTCCTCAAGTTCCGTAATAAGCTCGCACTTATATTCGTCACCTTTTTCTCCGAATGTCCTGAGGGCATCCTCCTTTGAAACCTCAATTCTCTGGAAAGCCTCTTTTTTGCGGGCCAATTCCATCATTTTGTCCTCGACAGTCTTAAGGTCAGCCTCTGTAATCTGTCTTCCTCCGAGGTCAACATCATAATAAAAACCGTTTTCTATTGCAGGGCCGATTCCGAACTTGACTCCGGGATACAATGCTTCCAAAGCCTCTGCAAGAAGATGTGACGATGAGTGCCAGAATACATGCTTGGCCTCATCATCATCCCATTTGTGCAGCTTTACTGAAGCATCCGAAAATATGGGACGTTCGAGGTCATATACTGTACCCTTTCCTGTCGCGTCATCCTTGGTGACAACAGTGGCAGCCAACACCTCGGCCGCAAGTTTCGGGCTGATGCTCTTGGCGATTTCATAGCTTGTCACACCGCTCTCAAAGTTCTTGACGCTACCGTCAGGAAATGTAATGTTTATCATAACGTATAAAATTTGAATTCTTCAGTACTTATAAATACAAGGGTACAAAGTTATGATTTTTTTTCTAAAGCACTACCTTATTATTATGCAATTGCACAAATATGTGTATGTTTCTGCAGCGTTACAAAAAAAAACTTAACTTTGTTCCTGCAATTTTGATGAATCAAAAACAAAAACTTGATATGGAACAGAACATTCTGCGCAAGAACATGTGGAACAGCGCCGCCAAGGCCGCAATCTTTTTCGGGCTTATATCTACTGCCTATCTCTTCATTACCCAATTTTTAGGGCAGCTGCAAATACCTGCGTTTCTGAACGCACTCCTGGGTTTCATATTATGGGCGGCAAAATTCGGCGGATGCGTATGGCTCATGATGTTTTTCATGAAGAAATTTGCAGAAGAAAACAAGCAGGCTGACAATTCTCACGTATTCAGCTTCGGAATGATAATATCATTTCTGTCGGCAATTATATTTGCTGCAGCCTCATTTGCAGACTCTGCATTCATAAGTGCAGACATGTATGCAGAACAAATTGATACAGCGATGCAGAGCTATGCGAAATTTATGGATTCCAACAGCATGAACGCGATAGAAAAGATGATGGACATCCTGCCTCAGCTGACATTTTTCTCCAACCTTATATACTGCTTCCTTTATGGCACAGTACTGTCGGCAATATTGTCACGCAATATACCTCCCAAGAATCCGTTTTACGGTATAAAAGCTGAATAGGCAGGATATGAAATATACTGAAGACATTTCCATTGTAATTTCGCTTTTTAATGAAGCAGAGTCATTGCCGGAACTCATAAGATGGATTGAGGAGGTGATGACCAGAGAAGGTTATACTTATGAGATTATAATGACTGATGACGGCAGCACTGACTCATCATGGAAAATCATCAAAGAGGCTGCGCAACGGAACCATTGCATCAAAGGCATATCATTCAGACGCAATTACGGTAAGTCTGCCGCCATCTATGAAGGATTCAAGGCTGCAAAGGGAAGAGTTGTCATCACAATGGACGCCGACCTGCAGGACTCTCCGGAAGAGATACCGGAGCTTTACCGGATGATTGCAGAAGACGGTTGGGAAATTGTTTCCGGGTGGAAACAGAACCGCCAGGACAATAAACTGACCAAGAATCTGCCGTCAAAGCTATATAACGCTACAGCAAGATGGATTACAGGCATCAGACTTCATGACATGAACTGCGGCCTGAAAGCATACAGCAACGAGGTCGTCAAAAACATTGAAGTATATGGCGAAATGCACCGCTATATACCGTATCTGGCCAAGAATGCCGGCTTCGACAAAATAACGGAAAAACCTGTTCACCACCAGAAAAGGAAATACGGCAAAAGTAAATTCGGAATAGAGCGTTTTGTAAACGGTTTTCTTGACCTGCTGTCTCTATGGTTCCTCAGTACATTCGGCAAAAAGCCTATGCACTTTTTCGGTTTTACCGGAATGATTACTTTCCTTGCCGGAGGCATAATCACGTTATGGCTGATTATAGACAAAATTATCCTGCAAGTCAACGGGCTACGTTTCAGGCCAGTCACTGACCAGCCTCTTTTCTACCTTGCCCTTCTTGCCGTTATCATAGGAGTGCAAATGTTCCTGGCCGGCTTTGTCAGCGAGCTGATTTCACGAAACAGCAATGAACGCAATCATTACAACATCAAGGAAACCATAGAATAAAACAAGGGACGCAAGTTATCATCAATTTGAAAAATCCGGTTTCTTTATTGGTACAAGGCAGAAAAGGAATCAGCTTAAAGGTCGGACGAGAGTCTTGTCTGACTTCTCCAAACTACTGAGACAAAGACATTAATGGAAGCTGTTTTCCCTGATGGCATCCTTTTTTTAAAAAAGCCATAGCCCCATGGAACTGCCTCAATTCCGCAGTTCCCACTGCCGCTGCCCCATGGCACTGCATCAATGCCGCAGTTCCAATGCCGCTGCTGACCTTCCAACGTAAATGGTAGGCCTTAATGGCACAATTCACAGGAGCAGAGGGCATTCATATCTTCAGGCCGGCAGGTATTTCTGCATTTGCACCAATACCGTGAAGCATAAGTCACTGACACATAGCTACATCCTGATAATCGCTGCCCGTTTTGGAGGCAGCGATTATTAGGATGCTGTTGATTTACAGACTATTACGCATCACGCAATCCGGATGCAGGTGAGCTTTTGGCAGGTATATGCTTTTAAAGACCGGTGCGCTTACTGATTTTGAGTTCTGCCTACAGATGCCGGGAGAGGGACGCTGTAGCAGCATGAAGGCGCATGGGGAGGGAGATGGCCAGGGGCGCACGGAACATGCACAGGACTTCCAGGGAGAGGGATATCTGCAATAAGCAAGGGGCTCGCAGGGAATGATGCAGGAGAGGAATCATGAG
Organism: uncultured Bacteroidales bacterium; assembly: GCA_947177525.1. GTDB lineage: Bacteria > Bacteroidota > Bacteroidia > Bacteroidales > UBA932 > Cryptobacteroides. Next base: position 23,174 of record CAMWUW010000036.1, read on the forward strand.
GGACTACCATGCAGGGATGGGGCAGGGTGGGAATGCTGCGATTAGCAGGAAGGGCACGGATGTGCAGCTGGACAGGCATGCAGGAAGAGGGTGCCCGTTGCGCAGGATATGGGATCACCAGAAAAATCCTGTGTCAAATCTTATAGTAAATGGCTCTCCGGGAAAAGTATGTGTCATATCTTATAGTAAAGCCAGAAATCAAGAATAGACATTACAAAGTCCGAACAGGAATAGTTGACATTCGAAACCACTCGGAGTTGCCTTCTGAGCACCTTTGTTGCGCCGCCTGTGTCTAAGCATCTATTTTCTAAAGCCTGAAGAGGAAGAACTTGGCGCCAGTGCCCCCTCTCAAAGCAGACCTAGAGTTCTTGATTTTGGGGCAGTGTGGACATTTGGTAGGATAAAGCCCTTGCAATCTATTGATTCTATTACATTTCGAGTCGTTTGGGCCTCCAAGCGTTCCAGGTCTGCCTTCAAAGTGGAGGACCTGGAACACCTCGAAATTATAATACATTAAATGTCAACATTTTACGAAATCACACCGTGCCAGGTCTGCACTTTATACGTGACACCTGGAACACCCCAAAAGTACAATAGACTGATGATAGTACATTACAGACAGCATCCGTTCCAGGTCTGCTTTCAAAGTGGAGGACCTGGAACACCACAAAATCATAATAGATTTAATATCAGTATTTTACAAAATTACACCGTGCCAGGTCTGCACTTTATATGTGACACCTGGAACACCCTAAAAACACAATAGGCTGATTTACAAGACATTACAGACAGCATCCGTTCCAGGTCTGCTTTCAAAGTGGAGGACCTGGAACA
>CAMWUW010000037.1 GCA_947177525.1 uncultured Bacteroidales bacterium
AGTATGCACGGTCCGGCTGTGAAATTGTGAACTGTTTTCATTTCTTCGGTGTTTTGATTTGTAAGTAAAAGCAAGGATAAAGGTAATGGTTTATTTTAAAATATGCTCTTTGCGTCTGTAATTTTTTCGCAAAAGTGGCATAATAGTGAAATTTCGTTACCTTTTTCCATTGTCGTGAAACGCGTTTTTACCGGCTGATGGTTTGTGATGCATTTCGGGTTCTTGCATTTTGCGATTCCAGTAATCTCGGCCGGCATGACAAGTTTCTTCTTTTCCACAACCTTGAAGTCCCTTATCACGTTGACAGTGGCCTTCGGTGCAATGAGGGCCAGCTTGTTCAGTTCAGCGTCCTCAAAGAATTTCCCGGCAATCTTGATTATTCCCTTATGTCCGAAATACTGGCTCCGGAGGTTTATTCCTATAGTTATCTGATTGTCTATGCCTTTTAGATTGAGTATGTCCAAGGCTTTGTATACGTTTTCAGCAGGGATGTGGTCCAGTACCGTCCCGTTCTCCAATGCGCTGACTACTAATTCTTTTCTTGTCATGACTTTGTCTTTTAGCGGTAACCCAATAAGTATGAAATGATGGCCATTCTGACATAGAGGCCGTTTTCTGCCTGTTTGAAATAATATGCGTAAGGAGTGTCATCCACATCCTGGTCTATCTCATTTACCCTCGGGAGCGGATGCAGAATCTTCATGCATGGCCTTACTGACTGGAGCATGGACGCCTTGAGGCGGTACACGTCCTTGACGCGCTCATATTCCATCAGGTCTGTAAATCTTTCCTGCTGTACTCTTGTCATATAGAGTATGTCACAGTCATTGAGATATTCCTCAAAGGACTCAGTCTCTATATATTCGATTCCTTTGGCATCCAGAAAATCCTTGTATTCCTGCGGCATCCTCAGCTCTGCAGGGGCAGTGAATATGAATCTCGGATTGAAGTGTGACATGGCCTGGAGAAGAGAGTGGGTCGTCCTTCCGTATTTGAGGTCGCCGACCATGTTGATGGTCAGATTGTCAAGCCGGCCCTGTGTCTGCAGGATTGAGTAAAGGTCAAGCAATGTCTGTGACGGATGCTGGTTTGCGCCGTCTCCGGCATTGACGACAGGTACTGAGGCCACTTCGGAGGCATAGCGCGAACTGCCCTCCAGCGGGTGGCGCATGATTATCATGTCAACATAGTTGGATACCATCTTGATGGTGTCCTTAAGCGTCTCGCCTTTGCTCTGGCTTGTATTTGAGGCGTCGGAAAAACCTATCACCTTGGCTCCCAGCCTGTTTATTGCCGTCTCAAAACTCAGGCGTGTCCTTGTTGACGGCTCAAAGAAAAGGCTTCCTATCACCTTTCCTTCAAGGAACTTCTGTTCTTTGTCCTTTTCGAACTCCTTTGCCGTCTCTAAGACGTGCAGGATTTCATCCTTGCTGAAATCCTGAATCGAAATCAAGCTTTTACTCATAGTATCTTGTCTTTGCATTGGTTTCTGTCTATTCCAGTATCGTGGCACAGCATCCTTCTGTCTCATTGATTCTGCGGATGAATTCCTCCTCAAGTGAAAGCCGCACGCTTGTGTCGATGCTGCACTCCATGTCGAATACCTGGTTTTTCTGTTCAAGCCCCATGTCCTTGAATAGCTTCATGACGCTGTTCATGCTCATATAGCCGAATTTCACCCTGTATTGCCGTGAGGCAATCTTGGTTATGGTGACGGCATTTGCAATTGCATCTGCCGAAGAGGTCTTGTACGCTCTGATAAGGCCCGGGATTCCGAGTTTTATCCCGCCGAAATATCTGACCACTACAATAAGTATGTCGCTGAGCCCGTTTGAGTCAATCTGCCCGAGTATCGGCCGTCCGGATGAGCCGGAAGGCTCTCCGTCATCGCTTGCCCTGAATTTTTCACCGGTGTATCCCAGTCTGTATGCATAGCAGTGATGCCTGGCGTCATAATACTCTTTTTTGAGCGATGCGACGATTTGTTTTACTTGTTCTTCTGTTTCAACGGGATAAGCATGGGCAATGAATCTGCTTCCATTGTCCTTGAAGAGGCCTCTTGACTCAGAGGCGATGCTCTTGTATGAATCCGGGATCTTCGGGTTGTCCATATCGGGAATCAAAAGTAGCGTTTTTTCGTGCCATTCGGAAATTTTTTTTATCCTCACACAGAAAAAATTATTACCTTTGACCCCGCTTCTGTCATCTGCAGAGGCATTTTTTAACTGAAAACAAACCGGTTTTGTACAGATATACAATTCTAACTTTCTATGATACTGAAATATAGAGTTTCGCTTCCCGGTATAAAGGGATTTGCACGCATTTACGAAGTCAAGAGTACAACTTCGCTTTACAGTTTCCACAAGCAGATGAGGGCTGACATGGATTTCCCGCAGGACCAGCTTGTGCTTTTCAAGGCTTTCGGTCCGGACGGTGAAGTGTCTGCCAGATACGGCATTTTCGACCTTGGCTCCGGCACTATAGATTCTGTGACTATAGCCGACTGCCGTAAAAAAGGCGAGGACAAGTTCATATATTTCTATGATACGACAAATGTCAAGAGCGTCATCGTCACGTTGGAATGTGAGGTTGATGCTGCTGCGCGCCCTAATGTGATTTATCCTCTTTTGGTGGAGACCAAAGGCCCTAACCCGATTGAGTTTGAAAATGGCTATGTCGCATTTGAGGATCTTCCTGATGACAAAAAGAAAGCACTGGATGATGATGACGACGATGATGACGTTGCTGATGATGCCGACGACGAGACTGAAGAGATTTTTGACGAGGAAGATGACGAAGAATAGGCCTGATGGGGAAAAGGCTCGTCATAATACTGGGACCCACCGGAGTCGGTAAGACTGACTACAGTATAGAACTGGCTCTCCGGTATGGCTCTCCTGTGATTTCCTGCGATTCGAGGCAGATATACAGGGAGATGTCCATAGGTACGGCTGTCCCGTCGCCTTCCCAGCTTGCTGCTGTAAAGCATTATTTCATACAGTCACATACGGTTTCCGAACTTTATACGGCAGGTCGTTATGAAGTCGAGGCTCTTGAGCTCATCAACAGGCTTTTTGCCGATGGGCATGATACTCTCGTGATGGCCGGAGGTTCCGGCTTTTACATTGATGCGCTGGTGAACGGCCTTGATGATTTCCCTCCTGCCGATCTGGCTTTGCGCAATGAATTGACGGAGCGTCTGAGACTTGAAGGTGTGGAGCCTCTTCTTGCTGAACTACGCGTTCTTGATCCGGAAACATGCATGTCAATAGATGTCGCGAACGGACAGAGAGTCGTGCGTGCCCTTGAGGTCTGCCTTATGACCGGACGTCCGTTTTCTTCCTTCAAGACATCGCCTCAGAAGCAAAGGTCTTTTGATATAGAAAAAATAGGCCTCGTCAGGCCACGCGAAATCCTGTATGAAAGGATAAACCGGCGTGTGGTTGCAATGGTTGACGACGGTCTGGTGGAAGAGGCCCGTTCTTTGGAATCTTTCCGTAATCTTGCGGCTCTGCAGACGGTAGGGTATAAGGAACTGTTTGCCTGGTTTGATTTTCAGAAAGGCCTGGTTCCTCCTCCTGTGCAGGGAGGGCTTCCTGTTGCCGGAGACGGTCCGGTGACTACGCTTGACCGTGCTGTGGAACTGATACAGCGTAATACAAGGCACTATGCCAAGCGCCAGCTTTCATATTGGGGGCGTGACAAATCAATAAAGTGGACGGAACTCGGCTAATTGGCCACTTCGCAAAGAAACTTGATGCGTACAAGGCGGACTTCTGTCTCGTCATAGTCCGGTCCAAGTTCTTCCATGGCATCTTCAAGTGAGTCCGACTCGGCCTCGTTGCGGAAGTAATCATAGATGTCCTCGACAGTGTCCTCGTCAATTGCCTGGTCTATGCAGTAGTCCAGGTCCAGTTTTGTCCCGGAATAGACAATGGCCTCTATTTCGTCCAGAAGTTCCTCCATATCCATTCCTTTCGCGTCCGCAATGTCCTCCATCGGGAGCTTCCTGTCGATGCTCTGTATTATGAAGACCTTGTTTACGGATTTGTTGACAATGGATTTCATCACGAAATCGTCAGGTCTCATGATGTCGTTCTCGGCAACGTACTTTTCGATAAGAGATATGAACTCCTTTCCGAACTTGCGTGCCTTTCCTTCTCCTACGCCCTGGCAGTTCTTCAGCTCATCAATCGTAACAGGGTACATTATTGCCATGTCCTCCAGCGACGGGTCGCTGAAAATGACCCATGGCTGCAGCCCCTTCTTCCTGGCGACGTCCTTCCGGAGATCCTTGAGCATGGCAAGCAGCTGAGGGTCTGCACCGCTTCCGCTTCCGCGCACCGCTGCAATGCCGGTGTCATCATCATCGTCTTCTCCGTCAACGAACTCCCGGTCTTCGGTAAGCATGAGCTGTGACGGTGAGGCAAGGAACTGCAGCCCTTCTTCTGTGACAGACAGCAGTCCGTAGGACTCTATGTCCTTGTGAAGCAGGTGCAGTACCGTTCCCTGGTGGATGACTGCGTTCCAGAAATGAGGCGAACGGTCTTTTCCCGCACCGAACATCTCCAGCTTGTCGTGCTTGTATGATTTTATGATTGAATTGGATTCTCCTGCCAGTATGTTTGCAAGGTGCTCGGCCTTGAAGTGCTCCGGGAGCGATTCTATCAGCTCTATTATCATGCACATCTCTTCCTGCCCGTCAAACTGTTTCTTCGGATGGAGGCAGTTGTCGCATGCCCCGCAATTTTCTTCGGTGTAATCCTCTCCGAAGTAGTTCAGCAGAAGCTGCCTTCTGCATGAATTGGATTCTGCGTATGCCACGGTCTCCAGAAGCAGCTGCTTTCCGATTTCCTGTTCGGCTATCGGCTTGCCCTGCATGAACTTCTCGAGTTTCTGTATGTCCTTGTGGCTGTAGAAAGTGATGCACTGGCCCTCTTTGCCGTCGCGTCCGGCCCTTCCTGTCTCCTGGTAGTAGCCTTCGATGCTCTTAGGAATGTCATAGTGGATGACAAAACGCACATCAGGCTTGTCTATTCCCATTCCGAAAGCAATGGTAGCCACAATCACATCAATTTCCTCCGTCAGGAACTTGTCCTGATTCTCGGCCCTGGTCTTTGCGTCAAGGCCCGCATGGTAAGGGGCAGCCTTGATGCCGTTTATGTTAAGAAGCTCTGCAAGCTCTTCAACTTTTTTTCTGCTCAGGCAGTAGATGATTCCTGACTTTCCCGGATTCTGCCTGATGTATTTTATTATGTCCCTCTTAGGGTCTGACTTGTCCCTTATTTCGTAATAAAGGTTCGGCCTGTTGAATGAAGACTTGAAAATTTCGGCATCGGCTATGCCGAGGTTCTTTATTATGTCGCTCTGTACTTTCGGCGTGGCTGTCGCCGTAAGGGCTATTACAGGAGCAATGCTGATTTCCTCTATTATTGCGCGTATCCTTCTGTATTCAGGACGGAAGTCATGGCCCCATTCCGATATGCAGTGGGCCTCGTCTACGGCATAGAATGAAATCTTTATTTCTTTGAGAAGGGCGACGTTTTCCGGTTTTGTCAATGATTCCGGAGCAACGTAAAGAAGTTTTGTCGCTCCGGACAGAAGGTCATTCCTGACCTCGGTTATCTGTGCCTTGTTGAGAGAAGAGTTCAGGAAGTGTGCGATGCCGTCGTTGCCTGCGACAAAACCGCGGATTGCATCCACCTGATTCTTCATAAGTGCTATGAGAGGTGAGATTACAATGGCCGTACCTTCCATGACAAGTGCAGGAAGCTGGTAGCACAATGACTTGCCGCCGCCCGTAGGCATCAGCACGAATGCATTCCTGCCGTCTGTAAGATGTCTTATAATACGTTCCTGGTCGGCCTTGAATGAATCAAAACCGAAAAACTCTTTTAATTTTTCATGTAGCACAGAGGACCCGATTGCCATATTGTTCAAATATTACCCGCACTAAGTTAGTCTTATTTTTTGACTCGTCAAAACTTTTTTGTGAAAATGATAAAATAGCTATATTTGCAGGCTGAATCTCTGAAACAGTTCCAGGATGGCCTGCACAAAGACTTGCCGGGGACCGCAAGTTTCTGAAATGACAAACAACAAATAACAACTATTAAAAAATGAAGACAATCAAATTTCTGGCAGCAATGCTGGTCGTGTCATCAATCGTGATGTCATGCGACGGACAGGGAAAAGGTGCCGGCAAGGCACAGCTTCCTACCAAGGGTGAAATCGACACTGTTAGCTATCTTATCGGTGTCAATTACGGAATGATGATCAAGGGGCAGATTGCCGAGAGCCTGTCTGACCTTAATATGGCACAGGTGAAAAAGGGTATGGAGGATGCGTTGAAGGCAACTGACCCTAAGGGTTACGGCGACACAACTTTCATGAAGCAGTTCAAGGTTGACCTCAATCAGGCCAATATGATAATCAACAGCTTTGTGGACAAGAAAACCGCATACAAGGCTGCAATCACTCTTAAGGAGGGCCAGGACTTCCTTGCAAATAACGCAAAGAAGGCAGGCGTGGACACTACTGCAAGCGGACTCCAGTATAAGATTGAGAATGCCGGCGGTGACTACAAGGTAATGCCTCAGGACACAGTTGAGGTTAAATACAAGGGTACTCTTCTTGACGGTACTGTATTTGACGAGACTACAGGCGACGAGACCCGCACATTCAATGCAAACCGTGTAATCAAGGGATGGACAGAAGGACTCGGCCTGCTCGGTGAGGGCGGAAAGGCGACTTTCTATATTCCTTCAGAGCTTGCATACGGTGAGAGGGGAACACGCGGCATCGCTCCTAACTCAGTCCTCATCTTCGATGTTGAGGTTGTGAGAATCGGTAAGGCAGCTGAAAACACTGAGGAATAATGGCAATGGAACTGGAGGGCAGGATTGCCCGCAAGATGAATGTGCAGACCGGCACTTCCGCAAGAGGTGCATGGGCAAAGCAGGAGTTTATCTTTGAATACCAGGAAGGCAATTTCCCTTCACAGGTCTGCATGAATGTCTGGGGCGAGGACAAGGTCAAGGAGCTTGAGCGCCATCAGGTAGGTGACAGGGTGAAGGTATCATTCAATCTGAGCAGCCGTGAGTATAACGGACGCTGGTACACGGATGTGAGGGCATGGCGCATTGAGCCTGTCGGCCAGCCTGCCGGAGTGAATGACTATGCTGCAGGTGCTGTTGCCGGAGGTGCCGGATATATGGGAGTGGCCCAGCAGCCTTCAGCCGGAGGATATGACTATGCCGGTTCGGCGGGAAGCTATGCGGCGCCTACAGGTGCTCCGCTGCCTTCTGCAGATGACATGTCTGCTCCTGTGTCTGATGACGACCTGCCGTTCTGACAGGTTGTCAGGCCAAGGATATGATGATTATGCGGGAGTGCCCGCAAAATGCCTGAAGGCGGTCCTGGACAGGGCTGCTTTCCGGCATTTTCTGCAAATGCTGCTTTTCATTAGGCTTCCAGACGTTGCCTGTCGCGTGGTGCTTCTTGGTGGAGTGTGCCGGCGTGTGTTGTGCTGCACTGCGTGGTGATGTGCTGCACCGCGTGGTGCCCAATCCTTTGGAAATCAAGCTGTTCCTGATAATCGCTGCCCCGTTTGCACGTCAGGGCAGCGATTATCAGGATGATGCTGTGAATCAGAGATTTATGCTTTACGGGACCGGATATGGCACAGGTCAGATTGCTGTGAAAACAGCCTTGCGTCTTTCAAAATGTACAGTATACCTGAAGCCGAGGGATTTGATGAACTCCGCATAGGCGGCGAATTTGTCTCCTGGCCTTGACGGGTCATGTGAGTCTGAGCCAAGGCTTATTGCCTCACCGCCAAGCTCACGGAAACGCAACAGGATGTTCCTGTCCAAAACAGGAGTGCGTCCATGATAGTCCTGGTATGTCTTTGTGTTGATTTCCAGTGCTTTGCCGTTGTGCGACAAATATTTGAACATTTCATCGAAGATGTCGGCGAAATCTGCATACATTATGCTCGTCTGCGGGTACGGTGCATATCTGGCCACATAGTCGAAGTGTCCCATTATGTCAAAGTTCCCGAGCCATGTCATCTCTTCGTATATGGTCTCGAGATAATGCCCATAGGCTTCTTTCCATGTCTTTCCCTCATAGTAGCCTCCGTAGAAAGGGTCGGTGTCGTCTATATAGTGCACGGATGCGATGACCTGGTCAAAACTGTGCTCTGAGAGATGCCCGGCAATCTGTTCCCGGCATTCGCGGTACAGTCCTACCTCAATGCCTTTGAGTATCATGATTCCATTTACCGAGGCGGAGACCCTGCCAATCTCCTCCTGCTGTGCCTTGACATCGAATACCTCAGGCTTCATGTCTTCGAACTCCGCCTTCATCGGCGGGACGTGAAAATCGCAATGGTCGGTAAAGCATATCCCTCCAAGTCCTTTTTCTTTGGCGGATACGGCACTCTTTTCAACGGATGTCCTTTTCCCGTCGAACGAAAACTGGCTGTGATTATGATTATCGAACAAAAGCATATCCATAAAGAGAAAACGGGCGCGAAAATAGTAAAAAAATCCGTATTTTTGCATCTGATGTGCATTATGAAATGCCGGATCGGGGCTGGATGCGTATGCTTCCGCTGTGCCCCGGACTTTAATAATTAAATGAAACACAAATGATTACTTTTGGTTATAAAAGCAGAGTAAACGGCCCTCTGAGGGCTATTGTTGCGCTTGGTGTAGGTGTGGTGATGGTGGCCAATCCTGACGAGGCACTGACGGTCGTGGTGAAAGTCATAGCCGCATTTTTTCTTGCAAGCGGCCTTGTGTCGCTGCTGTTCGGACTCAAAGAGAAGTCCGGAGGTGCCCTGCCGCTGATGTCATTCAATGCAGGTGTCGACATTCTGCTGGGCGTAGTGCTTTTCGCCTTTCCTGGTTTTGTTGCAAGTTTCATCATCTATCTTATCGGTTTTGTGCTGCTGGCCTTCGGACTCGTGCAGATAATCGGGCTTGTGAGTGCAAGGCGCATTATACCTTTGGGCGTATTGGCATTTGCCCTCCCTGTGCTTGTGACCTTGGTGGGCGGATTCATTATTTTCAACCCTTTTGCGGAATCAGTGATGAGTACAATAGCAGGTGCTTCGCTGATTGTTTATGGTGCCTCTGAACTTTTCTCGTCATGGAAAATGAAGAAAGCCATTGACGAATATGAAATACACCGTACAAATCCGGACGTCGGTCCAGGTGCAAGAGAAGATGATTTTGCTCCGGAAATCAAAGATGTTGATTACGAAAAAGTTGATGAGCAGTAGGCAATGATTCCACATGAGACGGTAGACAGGATTCTTGACGCGGCGCAGATTGCTGATGTCGTGGGAGATTTCGTCACCCTGAAGCGAAGGGGGGCGAATTTTACCGCGTGCTGCCCTTTCCACAATGAAAAGACCCCGTCGTTTTATGTGTCGCCGTCCAAAGGAATATACAAATGCTTCGGATGCGGCAAATCCGGCACGGCCGTCGGCTTTGTCATGGAGCATGAGCGGCTTTCGTATGTCGAAGCCCTGAAGTATCTGGCAAAAAAGTACAACATTGAAGTTCTTGAAAAGGAAGTCAGTGCAGAGGAGATAGCCCTGCGTCAGAGGAATGAAAGCCTTTTGCTTGTGTCGGAATATGCAGGGAAGTTTTTCCAGGACAGTCTTTATACTCCGGAAGGCCAGTCCGTCGGATATGCCTACTTCCGCAGCCGTGGCCTTGAGGATGAGACTATACGGAAATATGGCCTTGGTTGGGCACCTGTTGACCGGGGGGCTTTGTCCGGGGCTGCAAGACAGGCCGGTTACAAGGAGGAGTTCCTGACTGAGACCGGACTGTGCATCAAATATGATGACGGCAGGCTTGTTGACAGATTCTATGACAGGGTGATGTTCCCGATACATTCTGTCTCGGGCCGGGTGATTGCCTTCGGAGGGCGTACCCTCAGGACGGACAAGTCGGTGGCCAAATATGTGAATTCCCCGGAAACGGAGATATATGTGAAAAGCAAGTCCCTGTATGGAATATACTTTGCCAAAAGCGAGATTTCCAGGCAGGACAGATGCATCCTTGTCGAGGGGTATCTGGACGTGCTTTCAATGCACCAGCTCGGAATCACTAATGTGGTTGCGTCAAGCGGAACCTCTCTTACCGTTGAGCAGATAAGGCTGATAAAGAAATTCACGGACAACATAACCATTATTTATGACGGTGACGGCGCAGGCATAAAGGCGGCCCTCAGGGGAATAACGCTTGTGCTGAAGGAGGGGATGAACGTGAATGTGGTCCTGCTTCCGGACGGTCAGGACCCGGATGATTTTGCACGCAGCCATACTCTTGAAGAGGTGAACGGCTACATTTCTTCCAATTCGCGTGATTTTATTGACTTCAAGACAGACCTGCTTCTGGATGAGGCCGGAAACGATCCGCTTAAAAAGGCATCGCTCATAAATGACATTGCTGATACTATTGCGATGATTCCTGATGCGATAGTGCGTGCGATGTATATCCGCACAAGCGCGGAAAAGTTCGGAATCGGAGAACATCTGCTTTCTGACAGGGCAGGGCGGACGCGTACCGACATGCTTACTGCCGAAAAAAAACAGGCAGAGCGTGACATGGGGAGGGCGCGCGGGCAAGTAGACCTTCCTGATGCATCTGTGCCTGTGCCTGACTATCCGGAGGGATATGCGGATGCGGGGCAGGAACAATATCAGCCTGCTGCAGTGCCTGCTGCCGAGGACGGAATCATTATTGATGAGCCTCATCTGGCTCCGTGCGAAAAAGAACTTCTGGGATTCATCCTTGAGGAAGGATGCACTATGCTGGAGTTTGACAGGGATTCGAAGTATTATGCAGAAGGGCAGGAAATCAATGTGGCTGAATTTATAGACGGAATTATGGCCGATGATGAGGCGGAGTTTGCCAACAGCTCTTACCGGAAAGTCTATAATGAATATTTCCGCATGTACGACGAGGGGCTGTCACAGGAGCAGATCCGTGTCAGGCTTCTGAACAGTATGGATACGGAGATTGCAGCCGTGGCCAAGGACCTTCTTATCGAGAAGTATCAGATAACCGTTAAGAATTATGAGCAGTCTCTCACGGCGGTGGCTACAATTCTGGTGCAGTATATACCGAAATCTCTCATTGTGTACCAGTGCAAGAAAGTTGAGCTGATTATCAGGCAATTGACGGCAGAACTTGCCGGGACTGAGGATGTCAGCATGCAGGAAGATATATTGGTACGCATCAGTGAATACAACAAGATAAAGACGAAGCTCAACAATGAGATCGGGCGGGTGTGACGGCTTTAGTGAGCTGCATGTAAATTGCATGCAAATGCGTGAAAGCCTTTTTGTTTTTTGAAATTATAATTCAATCTTTCTTGCAAATACAATAAATTGTATATACTTTTGCGATTATTTGTCAAGGTTTCATCGGCGTCTTGCCAATTATTACCGGGGGTAATAATTTCCATTCCGAAATATCTTTTATAAATAAAAAATCCGCCCGCGCTTCACAGCGTGGACGGATCGAAAAATGATTGTGTATCAAATTACAATTCAGGAGAATAGAACCTGAATGGTATTGTGACTTCTCTTGTGCCCCAAGTGTATTCTACATTGAACTTGATGTCAACAGGCAATACAGTCTGCAGGCGGCTCATGCCGGATGCAAGGAATGTAAGCACTCCTGTATTTTCGTCGAATGTGATATACTTGCGGTACTCTACCGGAATCTTGTTTACATCCATAGCATACGCGATTGCCAAGCCATAGATGTCCTTGACGTCACTTCCGGCAGCGAAACCGTTCATGCCGTCACCGATTGTCCAGTGTGCATCGGCTGCATCCTCAGATGTTGATCTTGTGATCAGGTCGTATGACTTGCTGCCGAACGGCCTGTTGTCTTTAAGAGTGATGTAATCAAGGATGTTGAACTTGTAGTCAACAGCGTTCTTAATGGTGATGTTTCCGCCAAGCTCATCCTTGAGCATTACCTCAACCTGTCCGATAGGGTCATACTTCTTGACATAGTAAGTTGCATATACCTGGTCTTTGTCAAATGATGTAGGGAGCTGCATCCTTGCACCGTTTGCACTTACGAGGAAGAGGTTGCCACGGACTCTTACAACGTCATCCTTGTCGTTATAAGTAAGCACATTGTCATTCATCACAATGCCGGCTCCGGCTGTGCCGAGGATTTCGTACTCAGCTACAAGGCCTGCTGCCTCAATGGCTTCATCATCAAGTATCGTAAGGTTGCCGTCAACGATGTTGAACTCTTTGCTCATGGTCACATTGTCCATTGAGAATCCGGATAGTGCAGCAGACTCTGCATTCGGCTCATAAAGCGGAAGAATCTCGGTGAAGTAAGCACCTGCATTATCCTGTTTCACTGTAATCGTGCTGTGGCGGAAGTTATAGATAGGATACTCGAATTTGAGCTTGTGGGTAATTGTGATTTCCTGACCATACCATGTCGTGAAATTCTTGGTATAGAGAACCTCAGGCTTGATGGTCTTGTTCGGGAATGAGCGGTATGTGAAGCCAGGAGTTATCACGAACTTGTCTTCGTCGGCAATTCCTTCTGCAGAGTTGAAAGCAAATCCAAGTACAGTGAACATGCCGTCGGTCGGATGTGCAGGAGCACTGTAAGTTGCATCTACGGTATTCTTGTTCTTCTCAGCGTCATAGTAAGCTGACAGGATGTCGTCGAAGTACTTGATTGCCGGAATCTCACTCACACCGAGGTTCTTGCCGTCAGTAAGTGCGTTGAAGAGCGGGTTGAGCGAGTAGAGCTTTTCACCCTTGGCAAGCTCAAAGTCTTTTGCGTACGTTACGACTGTCGAGTCGATGTTCACGATTATAGGCTTCCTGTTGCGGTCAATGGTCTGAATCTCAACTTTAACGATAAGTTCGATGGACTCAGTGTCATATTTGCCTGTAAGGGTGTATGTCTTGCCCCATTCAAATCCTGAGAAGTCAACGAGGATATCACCGGACTTGGCCTCGCAAGAGAATGATGCAGCCGCTTCTGGAGAAACTGCCACAGCGCCTTTTATGATTGCAGCAAGATCAGCATCGGCAGGAACATTTACAAATGAGAATTCATCTTTTGCAATCCTGAATCCTGTTCTTGAATATGAAGCGTCTTCGCCATTAAGGAGTTTTGCATCGGTTTCTGCGTCATAAGAGTAATTCCAGTTGAGCTCAGCCTTCTTGACGATAGTGATTTCAGCCCTCTCCTTGATGATTTCACATGGAACACTGGTTACTGCTGTCACACCCTTGCAAGTGTATTTGTATAAAACAATGACAGACTCGCCGACATTCTCTTTGCCTACGCCCTTGCTGAGGGAAACGGTCGCATAAGGAGCATTCTTATCTTCATCTATTACAAATGAAGCCTCAGCCTCCGCAGGGAAGTATTCTGTTGCGATTCCTGGGAGAACTTCGACATCGTATCCGTTTTCTTCCATCTCGGACTGCTCAATCACCTTGTCTCCGATAACGAAGACAAGCTTGTGCCCTTCCAAAGCTACCAGGCTGTCACGCTTGGTGTAAGGGAACTCAAGTATCTCTTCAGTGCAGAGCAGACCGGTGATGTCTTTGTCGTTGCGGTCGAAAATCTTCATTTCAGCCGCTTCTACGGCAGGAACGAGATTCGTGTACTCAGAAGATATGTTGTCGTAATTCTCGTCTTTCTTGAGAACGAGGGCCGCACTGTAAGACTGTGTACCTGACTTAGGGCCAGAGTAGAATTCGTCTACGAAATTGCGTGTCTTCACTGTGAAAGTTATGGTACCTTTCGTGTCGTCAGCTGTTGCACCGATGATGTTGATTTCAGGGGCCTCAGCACGTGTCTTGACGCCTATGACATCGAATGAGAAAACATCAGTACCCTGTGCAAGTACGGAAGCAAGTTCCGAAGGATTCACTTTATAAGTGAGTGTAGAGGTGCCTTCGATATATGCAGGCTCGTCTGCAGTGCCGATGTTCAGCACATTTACAGTAGCTTTTCCGTCGTTATAGTCCGGAACATAAACAAGGCTCTGCACACGGTTTTTCAAAATGTCCTCAATGCTTTTAAGACGCGAGTCAATGCTCTCGATATTGCCGGTGATATTTTTAATCTCACCGTCTATTCTTTTGATCTCACCCTGAAGGGCATCAATGTCGCCCTGAATGTCATCAAGCTTGCCCTGAATGTCATCAAGCTTGCCCTGAAGGTCGTCAATCAGGCCGGCGAGCCTGCTGTCTTCGGCCTGAAGAGCCTCGATTGCATCAGCATGGTCAGCGACGAGCTTATTGAGCTGGTCAATAGCGTCCCTAAGGTTTGCGTCTTCCTGCTCAAGTTCTGCTATCTTCTTATTATAAGCGTCAACATGTGTCTTGTATTCCTCATAACGTGCATCTACAGTGGACTGCAGGGCTTTTATAGCGAGTATGCGGGCCTGCACTTCGGCTGCAATTGCCTGCCTGTTGGCCTCGATGTCGTTTTCAGCCTTATCCATCCTGGCCTTGAGATTTTTGCACTCAGTGAGGAGGGCCTCAATATCTTTGGCATTCTGCTCTACAGAAGCCTCAAGTACGTCAAGGCGTTTTTCAATACCGTCAACAGTTGCATTGAGAGCGGTAAGTGCCACCTCAATTTTGGCGATGTTGTTTTTGTTTTCCTCAACGCTGTTGCCAAGTGTGCCAAGAGCGTCTTCAAGAGCACTGATTTTAGCTTCAATGTCTTTCTTCATCTTGTCCACCTCTGTTTTGTCGGCTTTGGTGTCCTGAAGATTCTTGATTGCTGCATTTGCTGCTGCAACTGCCTTCTCTGCATCAGCAACTGCTTTCTTAATGTCATCTGCATTCTGTTTTACAGCCTTGTCAAGAGCTGCGATAGAATT
Source organism: uncultured Bacteroidales bacterium (assembly GCA_947177525.1). Taxonomy (GTDB): domain Bacteria; phylum Bacteroidota; class Bacteroidia; order Bacteroidales; family UBA932; genus Cryptobacteroides. Next base: position 14,914 of record CAMWUW010000037.1, read on the forward strand.
GTTGACATTTGCAATCTTGTCATTGATGTTCTTCTCAAGCTCCGATTTGAACTGGTCGACCTCCGATTTGAGAGCATATTCACTCTTCAATTTGGCCTCCAGGTCAGAAATTGTCTTCTCAAGAGAAGTGACGGAGCTTGTAAGATCATCGTTTACCTTGCGGATGTCTTCATCGTAGTCAGTACATCCGACAACTGCAAAAGCAGCTCCCAGAAGGAGTGTTTTGCAAAGTTTCGATAAATTCGATTTCATAAAAATTGATTTAATAGATAATAAAATATGTTAACGAACATTATTCAACGGTACAAATGACAACTCTGTTCTGCTGTGCCTGCTCGAACGGCTGCACAGTATCTCCTTTATGGTCTGTGGCAATACGGCCCTCAGCCACTCCGTTCTTCATGAGCACATCCTTTACGTTAGCGGCTCTGCTTTTTGAAAGCTGCATGTTTACATTTGAGTTACCTGTCTCCTGGTCTGCGTATCCAACTACGGCCACGCTGAAATCAGGGTTTTCCACAAGCCACTTTGCCAGCTCTTCGAGTTTCGTGGCTTCTTCTTTCCTTATTTTTGCGGAACCGATTGTGAACCAGATGTTGTCTGAGTGCTCCTGTGCCGCCTTGGCGTGTTTTGCGGCCCTTGCCTGTGCCTCAGCCTTTTCTGCCGCCTCCTTCTCAGCAGCTGCTTTTTCCGCTGCCTTTATGGCTGCCTCTTCCTCTGCCTTGGCTTTTTCTGCCGCTATCCTCTGTGCCTCAGCTGCGGCTGCTGCCGCCTCAGCGGCCCTTGCCTCTTCCTGTGCAGCGAGATAAGCACGTGAAGTCCTATGGTTTTTCCCGAAATGTACGGTCAGGCCGGCGAGGAGGTTGAACTGCCAGTCTGCGTTGTCGGCCTTCTTGGAGTTGAAGCGGTCAGACATTACGTTTGCATTACCCTCTATTCCGAGACTGATGCGGTTTCCGAGCCTGAAGTCAATTCCTGTCCCCATCCTTCCGGGAACGAAGAACTTTCTTTCCCATGTATACTCAGGAGCGGGGCTGATGGAGTTCGCTCCATTGCTGAATCCGTACATTCCTCCCACACCTCCGAGGATATATACATTGCATACTCTTTTGTGGTTGAACCCTCCGAAAAGGTTGCACAAGTCAAGCTTGAGGTCGATGTTTCCCTGACCGAATTTGTAGGAGTAAATGGTGTTCGTCACTACTTGGCACCCTTTGCCTTGCCATCCTCCGATACCAAACCGCAGGCTGAGTGCCGGAATGAATCTGTACTCCGCGTTGATAAAAGCTGCCGGGGAGAGCAGGTCGCCAAAAGCGGCCTCTCCAAGCGTGTATGCTGCGCCTCCCTGAAGCTGCAGGCTCCATTGCGGGCGGAATTCAACGCTCGGATCGCTCTTGCTCTGCTGTGCCAGCGCCGCTGCAGAAATCATTGCTGCGGCCAACACCAAAGAAAAACGTTTTAAGTTCATAATAAATTTATTAGAGTTATATTGTTTCCGTAAAATTTGTCCGGTTCCGTTTATCCTGGATGTCATTTCCCCCGGTAATAATTTATTGCAGATCCGTCAATATCCCAGCATAGCGTATCCTGTCCTCACGTGTGAATCCGGCAAGATAATTTTCTGTCATCGCAATGCTTGAATGGCCCAAGCTTTCGGATATGAACGACAGGTCCGCTCCTCCCCTGAGCATCGTCGTGGCAAAGGAGTGGCGGGCGGAATATGTCGTGAAACAGGGGATTTCCAGTTCTGCCGCTATTTCCTTGAGGGCCTTGTTGCATTGTCCGATAATCCTCCTTACGGTCCTTGAAATGCTGAACTGGTCCTGGGTCTGCTCTGCATATCTGAACAGGAAAGCCTTGGGGTCACCTTCATAAGGGCTGCACATTCTGTCCATAATCTGTCTCATTTGTTCTGTCACAGTAGCCCTTATCATTCTGGGTCTGCCGGAACTGCCGGCCGTCTTGTGCCTGATGAAGCATATCTCGCCGTCTATGACGTTTTCATGCCTGAGGTACAGCATGTCCCTGAAATTGATGCCGTTGCAGAGATACGAGAACAGCCACAGGTCGCGGTTTTCCTCAAGATGTCCGGGTCCGCGGTAATTCATGATTCTTCTTATGTGCTCTTTGCTCAATGCCATCCGCCTGCTGTTTGCACGTGGTATCATGTATCTGCCTTTCCCGAAAGGGAATTGGGCCTCTTTGATTATGCCAGCGGATTTCGCCGTGTTCATTGCGCACTTTATGGTTTTCATGTAGATGTGTATCGTCGTGCAGCTTTTTCCCTCGTTTGTCCAGAACCTTTCGCATCCGCGCAGCCACTCCGGAGTGACGGAGGACAGATGGATTGATTTACCACCATACTTTTCGGCGGCATTCAATGCCGAACGGCATCTGTAGTAGGAATTTACCTGTCCGGATTTCATGAAGTCCCCGGCAAGTGAGGCCAAGGAGGAATTGAGCGTCATGCCGCTGTCTTTTCCGAGTCTTGCCGCCAGTATGCCCAGAGAAAAGTTCCCGTGTTCACACAGGTCGTTCACTTCTTTGCAAAGCCGCTGGAAACAGCTTTCGATGCGGCGGCCTTTCCCGCTGCTTCTCCGTGAACCGTTCCATTTTTCCCATTCTTCAGGTGACATGTCAACTCCTGTTGGAAAATACTTTTGTGTGCGCCTGTGTACGATTTCGGCCTTGACAGGGAAGAGGCCGTTCTTCTTTGCTCTGCGCCGGTCTATTATTACCAGGACAGAGACACCGTCTTTAGAATATTTGAGCATATAGACAATAAATTGAAATGTGGCTATTTGCGTGCAATTTGCATGCAGGCCGGCCTTTGCGTGCGGGATTGTCCTTTGGGGGAGTTTTTCAGAAAAAATGCTTATTTTTGCGCTCGGATGAAAAAATCTCATCCTTGACAGATAACAATATTTAAATTAAGATACTTATGGAAAAAAAACATAGCCGCACTTTGGTCACTTGCGCGCTTCCATACGCGAACGGACCTGTGCATATCGGACATCTTGCGGGAGTATATGTGCCTGCGGACATCTATGTGAGGTATCTCAGGATGCGGGGAGAGGATGTACTGTATGTCTGCGGCTCGGACGAGCATGGGGTGCCTATCACCATCAAGGCGCAGAAGCAGGGATGCACTCCTCAGGATATTGTGGATGAATACAACAAGGTTATCCGTGACTCGTTCTCCGGGCTCGGGATAAATTTCGACATCTATTCGAGGACTTCTTCTGAGACTCATGCCGCCACGGCGTCTGAGTTCTTCCGCAAATTGTACGATGAAGGCAAATTCATCGAAAAGGAGAGCGAGCAGTATTATGACGAAGAGGCGGGGACATTCCTTGCCGACAGGTACATCACGGGCACATGCCCGAAATGCGGGGCAGAAGGGGCATACGGTGACCAGTGTGAGAAATGCGGAAGCACTCTTTCACCTGATGAACTGATTGACCCGAAGTCCGCCCTGAGCGGCAGTGCGCTTGTCAAGAAAAAGACCAAGCACTGGTATCTGCCTCTTGACCAGTATGAGAAGTGGCTTTCCGAGTGGATTCTTGACGGACACAAGGAATGGAGGAGCAATGTCTACGGCCAGTGCAAGAGCTGGATTGACGGAGGACTGCAGCCTCGTGCCGTTAGCCGTGACCTTGACTGGGGCGTTCCGGTGCCGGTCGAGGGCGCAGAGGGCAAGGTGCTGTATGTGTGGTTCGATGCCCCTATCGGCTATATTTCCAATACGAAGGAACTTCTTCCGCAGTCATGGGAGAAATGGTGGAAGAGCGCGGATACGAAGCTGGTGCATTTCATCGGCAAGGACAATATCGTATTCCATTGCATCGTCTTCCCTTCAATGCTCAAGGCGTACGGGGACGGCTATATACTTCCAGAGAATGTGCCGGCAAACGAATTCCTGAATCTTGAGGGAGACAAGATTTCGACTTCACGCAACTGGGCTGTGTGGGCACATGAATATCTCAAGGATTTTCCTGGGAAGGAAGACGTTCTGCGCTATGTGCTTACGGCCAATGCTCCGGAAACAAAGGACAATGACTTCTCATGGAAGGATTTCCAGGCCCGCAACAACAGCGAGCTTGTCGCGATATTCGGAAACTTTGTCAACCGCGCCATCGTTCTGACACATAAGTATTTCGGCGGCAAGGTGCCGGCAGCCGGCGAACTTCTTGACATCGACAGGGAGGCGCTTGCCGGGATACCGGTCCTCAGGGCCAATATGGAGAGATACATTGAGGGCTACCATTTCCGTGAGGCCCTTAAGGAGGCGATGAACATTGCCCGTGTGGGAAACAAATATATATCCGACACCGAGCCGTGGAAGGTGGCGAAGACCGATATGGCGCGCTGCGCAACCATACTGAACGTCAGCCTGCAGATATGTGCATCCCTTGCCATTGCTTTCGAGCCGTTCCTGCCTTTCTCTTCGGAGAAGCTGCGCAAGATGCTCGGTGTTTCCGTTTATGCCGGAACTGACCATCGCCTCGGCGAGCAGGAGACTGTGAATACTTACAGGGACGGTGAAGGTGCCGCCCTCCATACCTGCGATGACGGTTGTTCTGCGGCTGGCCATGGCGTTTGCCTTAGGTGGGATATGCTCGGGAATGCCGGCCTGCTGCCTGAAGGACATCAGATCGGTGCTGCTGAACTTCTGTTTGCGAAGATTGAGGACGATGCCATTCAGGCCCAGCTTGACCGTCTTGACGCCATAAGGAAAGAGCGCGAGGCTGCTGCAGCGGCGGAGGCCGCCAAGGTCGTGACTCCTCAGAAAGAGGAAGTCACCTTCGATGATTTCGGAAAAATGGACATACGTACTGCAACCGTGCTTGAGGCGGAGCGCGTTCCCAAGACTGACAAACTGCTCAAGCTGACGATTGACACCGGCATTGACACACGCACGATAGTTTCCGGAATTGCGGAATATTATGCCCCGGAGGATATGGTCGGCAAACAGATCTGCATACTGGCCAATCTCGCACCGCGCAAGATACGCGGAATCGAGTCCAAGGGAATGATCCTGATGGCACGTCAGAACGACGGCAAGATGAGATTCATCACTCCTGCCGAGACCCTTTGCAACGGTGCTGAAATAGGTTAGCCTTATGTGGACCCTGCGGGATTCCGTGTTGACAGGCGTTTCGAACCGGATGACCGGCAGCCGGGGGACCGGAATCCGTGGCATGATTCCCAGTGCCCGGGAAGCGGTCCTCAGCGTCCGGGAAACAGGCCGGGAGTTTCCGCAAGCACTTTCAAAGACCTCGGCTGGGGATACGGAAAAGATGCTTTCAGTGTCTGGTATTGCGGCCAGGAGATCAAGGGTGCAGTATCCGGACGTTTCCGTGTCCTTGGGGACGGTTATGCAGAGGACGGGTTCAACACTTATTATTACGGGAAAAAAGTAAGATAAAAATGATAGACAAGTCTTATTACAGGGATCTTACGAAGATGAACACTTTCAGAATGAAGGTGACCGCACGTAATTTCATAGAGTACGACAGTGTTGCAGATTTGGTGGAGATTGATTTTGAGGAACTTCCAAGGCCGGTACTTCATATCGGAGGCGGAAGCAATCTCCTCTTCACGGATGATTTCAAGGGTACTGTCCTGCATTCAAAGGTGAATTTCATTGAAATCATTTCGGATGGGGCGCCGGGGGAAAATCCGGCGGGAAATTCTGCTGGGCAGCCTGATGAGGTGCTGGTCTCTGTCGGTGCTGGTGTCGTGTTCGATGATTTCTGTGCATGGGCGGCGAAAGAGGGCCTGTGGGGAGTGGAGAATCTTTCCGGAATACCCGGTGAGGCCGGAGCTTCTGCCGTTCAGAACATCGGTGCATACGGTGTGGAGGCAAAGGATGTGATACGCACTGTCTATTGCTATGACACTGCCGAGGAGGAATTTGTCCATTTCGATGTGTCAGAATGCCGCTACGGGTACAGGGATTCCATTTTCAAGCAGCCCGACATCAAGGGAAGGCATATTGTCACTCATGTCGTGTTTGCCCTTTCCCGCAGGCCTGAACCGAAACTGGATTACGGGCATCTGAGGGCGGCTTTTGCAGGTCATGATGAATCTTCGCTGACTCCTATGTCCATACGCAAGGCCATAATGGGAATCCGCCGGGAGAAACTGCCAGAACCGTCCGTAATGGGAAGCGCCGGAAGCTTCTTCAAGAATCCTGTGATTGCTGCCGTTGAATTTGAACGCATTGTGTCAGTGGCCAGGGCCGAGCATGGTGACTCCTGTGAAGTGCCGCATTATTTGCTGCCGGATGGAATGATAAAGGTTCCTGCTGCATGGCTGATAGAGCAGTGCGGCTGGAAAGGCCGCCGGAGCGGAGGTGCGGCTGTCTATGACAAGCAGCCCCTGGTCATAGTAAACTACACCGGTGAGGCTTATCCGGAAGAGATTGTCGGACTTGAAAGGCGCATAATCGCCTCTGTAAGCGAAAAATACGGCATCGTTCTCCATCCTGAAGTCGAACATATATAGATGTCACTTTCTGTTGAGCCAGTTTTCGAAGTCGCTGCTTCTGGAAAGGCTCACTTTTATTTCGAAGTCTTGCTTTGTGGTAAGAATGACTGAGTATTGGATTCCTTTTATTCTGTAATGGTCGGCAATTGCACTTCTGGATAATATGCAACTGCGTGAAATACGGAAAAATTCATAGGAATCCAAAATTGCTTCAATGTCATTCATGGACTTTTCCATCAGGTATCTCTTGCCGTCTTTTGAAATCAGGACTGTACTCTTGTTCTCTGAAATGAAACAGGAAATATCAGAATACCTTATCGGATATATTTGTGCATTGTTTCTTATCAGAAGCCTCTTTTTATAGATTTTGTCCTGGTCTGCGCATGTATAAGCCAAGGCGCTGATTATCTTTTCTGCATCATCTCCAGCATAGTTCCTGAGACTTTTGGATAAAGCTCTTTTCAGTGCTTCAGGCTTGATTGGCTTAAGAAGGTAGTCAACGGAATTGATTTCAAATGCCTTTATTGCATACCTGTCATAGACTGTCGTTATTATGATGCTGGCATTCACTTCAGTTTCATCGAGAATGTCAAAGCAGGTTCCGTCTGAAAGTTCTACGTCCATGAATACTATGTCGGTGTGGTTTGACTGGTCGGAAAACCATGTCACACACTCCTCCACGGAACCTGCTTTCCCGACGATTTCTATATCAGGAATAATCATCCGCAGCTGTGATTCGAGCTGCTGGACGGCTATCGGCTCATTTTCTATTATGAAGACTTTCATATCAGGGGAAGGCTAACTGTAAAATGTCCGGCAGTGTGTGAAATCAATATGTCTTTGCCGCAATGACTTCTGTATTGTTCTTTTATATAATGCAGACCTATCCCGTTGGATCTTGTCTTGCTGTAGCGGGGACGGATATTGTTCCTGACGGTTATTGTGCTTCCGTCAGAGAAAATTTCAACAGTGAGCGGCTTGTCCTCCCTGAGAGAGTTGTGCTTCACGGCATTTTCTACAAGCAGCTGAATTGCGCATGGCACAACCTCTTTGGAAAGGTCGGACTGCATTATTCTGTTGTCTACCATAAGACTGCCATTGAAACGGACATTCAGCAAATCTATATAATTGTCAAGGTTTTCCATTTCTTTTCCGAGCGATATAAGCCCGGTGTCTTCTATCATAAGACAGTATTGGTATATGTCAGTAAGCTTGTGAATGTATTCTTCTGCATCATTCTTTCTGTCGCTTTGTACCAGGCCGTTAAGAACGTTCAGTGAGTTTATGAGGAAATGCGGACTCAGCTGATTTCTGAGATTTATGTAATGATACTCTGCCTGCCTTGCATTATACTTTGATTCGAATGTGGTCGTTATGAGTATAATAATAAAAATGAGGCCAGTCTCCAACAGCAGGCCGACGATGAAATATCTTATATATTCGATGCTGTTCGGAAAAGCCAGATTGTGGTCGGCAGCATAAGAGTATTGGCACACCAAGGCTGCGGCCAGTGCTATGACAATGGCGGCCGCGATGCAGGCTAAGGTCCGGAGCCATGTCTTTGCGATAGTCCGGGAGTGCAGCATCCTGACCAGTGCAACGTTGATAATCAGGATGGTGACAATAAGTATACTGTTGTTGAAATATCTTGTTGTATATCCATAGATGGTGTATTTGCCCAGGATTTCATTGGTTGTGAGAAGGCTGATCAGAAAACGGAATACATATATTCCGGCCATTACGATGAGCATTGATGTAAGGTATCTTCCTGAAGTTGTCTCACTTCTGTCACGTTTGAAATGTTCACCTGTGGCCCGTATGAATAATACCGTGCACCATCCTACGAGTTCTGTTGTAAGACCGCTGGCAATCATCTGGTTGACAAGTTCCGTTGCATTCATCAGATGTGCAATGTCCCTCATCAGCTTCATTCCTGTCATATAGCCTATGATGTTGCTGAATATCAGCAGGGCTGAAGACATCCTGAAATTGACATTGCCGGCAATGCACAGGAAAATTGTCATAAGCAGTGTGAGAGGAGTCACAAGCCTGCTGTCCAGTATTGAGGAAGTAAAGCTGAAATATGTGGCAATGACATGAAGGGCCGTGAACCCGTGAATGACAGTTGTGTACTTTAATTTTCCCATTGTTTTAGGTGGTAAGTGAAGCAAACCTAATGATTTTTCATACAAATGTCAAAAAAAAATCGTTCGTCCCGAAATATCAACCATTCGTCCTTTCAAATTGCGGCGG
>CAMWUW010000038.1 GCA_947177525.1 uncultured Bacteroidales bacterium
GATGCAAGTCCTATTGAATGAGAACCGCTTGCACACGCTCCGGAAACGGTCAGATTTATTCCCTTCAGCTTGAAGATACATGAAAGGTTCATGGTAACGGTGGAGTTCATGGACTGGAATATCGCTCCGGAACCGCAGAGCATAGTGTCCTTTTTCTCCCTCAAAGTATCCACAGACTTCACAACCGGCAGAGCAGAACTGTCATTCCCGTACAATATGCCCACTTGGTGGGAAACAAGATAGTCCAAGTCAATTCCGGCATTCTCAAGTGCCTGGGCCGTAGCGCAGTATGCATATTGTGCCTGTTCCGGCATATAGGCCCTCTGCTGACGGGGAAGCACTTTTTTGAGGTCCGGAACCGGCACCGTTCCGGTAAGGCAGCTCCTGAATCCCATCTCTTTTCTGACAGGGTCCAGCACGATGCCTGATTTTCCGCTGTACAGTGCCTCGTTGACAGAGTCCAAGTCTGTTCCGAGACATGACCAGATGCCCATTCCTGTAATTACAACCCTTCTTTCCATAATATAACTCTTTGATTTTTAATCTTTATTATCCTGAAGCCGACTGCCGCCTGAGCCGCTTCTCAAATCTATGAATTTCACCTTCTTGCGGCTTTTTGCAGGAAAATTGACGGCATATACCTCTTCCTTCCCGGCAATCTCAATCTCAGGAGCAACCCTGATCCTGGAGCGGAATCGGTCTTTCAGATCCTTCACAATGTCAAATTCCACCGGATAGCGGCAACTGACCTTTACAGTGACCATGTCCGTGCCCGCCTCAGAATCACTTACTATAACTGCATAGCTGTCAATATAATCAGTATTGTCAAGAACATCATTTATAGCAGGAGGATACAGGGTGGTTCCTTTGAGCTTTATCATATTGTGCTTTCTGCCGACAAGGGGAGTGAGACGATAAGAATAACGCCCGCATCTGCACTGCTCCACACACTTTGCCGCCATATCGCCCGTCCTGAACCTCAGAAGCGGCATTCCCTCCACACCTAAGGTAGTCACGACAATTTCACCGGTTTCACCGTCTGCCACAGGCATGTCATCCTCACCTATTATTTCCACTATTATAAGCTCTGGATGCACATGCCCGCCGTTTCCGTATTCACACTCAGAAAAAGTTGCCCCCATCTCTGTAGATGAATAGGTCGCAAACAGCTCCACATCCCATTTCTCCTTTATTTTGCTTCCAAGCAGATTCAGGCTGAAATCATTGTTGCGCAGCCCCTCACCGATTCCGATTATCCGCCTTATGCTGCTGGAACGGTAATCGATATTATTCTCTTCTGCATACTGAATCAACTTCAGAATAAACGACGGCACACACATTATCGTGTCGGGCTTTATTCTTCTTATGGTATCCCACTGCAACTCCGGAATACCGTTGCCGACGCGTATCACGCTCGCTCCAAGCTCCCTGATTCCAAGGAAATATGCAAGCCCGGCCATAAACCGCTTGTCAAGAGTGGTCATAAGCTGCACAATATCTCCGGGACGTACTCCGGCGCAGGCAAATGACTTCTTTTCATTATATGCCAGCCTCTGAAGGTCACTCTCAGTGCACCCGAAAATGACAGGCTCCCCCAAAGTGCCCGAAGTAGTGATATAATCCACAATCTTTTCCTTGGGGCAGCACAGGAAATCCTCATTGAAAAGCTGCAGGTCCTTCTTCTCTGTAAAAGGAATCTTCACAAGGTCCTCAATATGTCTGATTCCGGCTATGTCTATCCCATATTTTGCAAACATCCTGCGGTAATAGGCAGAATGCTCCTGGAGATATGCAAGTGCGTCCTGCAGAAGGTTTTCCTGAAATGCCTCTATCTCACCGGGGCTGCGGAATTCAATATCTTTCATATAATACGTCATTTATTATTTCATCGTTTCCAATTATGCCGGCGGCCGCAATCAGTGCCGAAGCCCAGGCACCGCACAGGCCGTGCAGCTTCAGGTCCTGGCCGGCGAGAAAAAGATTGCCCAACTTTGTCCTCGGGGAAATTCCGTTCCCGAACACATTGGCAACCTCCCTCGACAGCCCGTATATCCCTCCGGAGGAATTTCCGTACCAGTCCCGGACTGTAAGCGGTGAAGCTGAGGAAATGTCCTCGGCCATGCCCCTTATTCCGGGCAGCACAGCCTCCAGGCAATCCAGGACTTTCTCAGTCATGTCCGTCTTCCAGCTGAGGTATTCCACAGGCCTGTCCCGCCTGCATGTACCAGCCCAGCCTCCTGCAAGGCCAAAATCCATAGGAACCAAAGCTATAAGCCTGTCGGCCCATCTGCCCTGGCCTGCTGACGGGGGAGTCATATACAAAATACTTGAAGGCCAGCTCTCTTCGGAGGAATTTCCCCCTCGCCACATTGCCTCCATGTCAGAGTGCCACCACAATGAATGGTTGACATATTCCAGGGTCTCCTTTTTCAGCTTAATGAACACTGAAAAAGCGGAGAATGAGTCTTCAGCGGCAGCAAGCCTCCCGATAAAAAATCTGCTGAAACAAGATTTTCCGGCAAGCGCAGCCAGTTCCTTCACTCCGCAGGCCCAAAGATATGAGTCCGACTGCCATGTACCTCCTTTTTCCGTGGAAACAGAGGCGACAAATCCGTCTTTCACATTTATTCCGGTGACTTTCTCACCGTTCAGTACACGTCCTCCGTTCACGCGTATTATGCGGCACAAGGCCTTGACAAGAGCTGCAGGCCCTCCGGCAAGACGACCTGCGCCGGATATGTACAGCGCATTTATTACTGCATGCACATATACAGGTGTCCTTCCCGCCACAGTGCCGCTCATCATGTTAAGCCAGCCAAGCAAGCTGCGCAGACGCTCATCTTTCACATAATTTGCAATGAATTCATCGGCCGTTCCGCCCAAAACAGCCCTTTCATCCGGCACGGAAGCACCGATGAGAGGAAATGAGCCATATATATGGAACAGTTCCTCAGTGTAGGCCCTTATATTCGCGGCCTCATGCGGAAATTCTCCGGACAAATACTTAATAAATGCCTCCTTACCGTATGGAATCCTGTATGAACGGCCTTCTGACACAACGTAAACGCTGTCTGCCACATCCGGATCCGTATCAATAATCTCAATTTCATCCCGTATGCCGAGAAAGCCGAGGAGTTTGCCGACAAGACCTCCATGATGCCCGGCAATCACATGCATTCCGGTCTCGAATGTTGTCCCCGAGCGCGTGAACATCTGCATCCCGCCTCCTGAAGACGGATTCTTCTCAAGCACAGTGACTTCAAAGCCGCTGACAGAGAGCAAGGCTCCCGCCATAAGACCGCTTGTGCCTCCTCCTATTACAGTGCATGTTTTTTTCATATCCGGTTTCATACAAGTCTAAGGTCTATGTCTGCGTCTTCCGGAGCATCCCCGTGGACATAATGCAGATTCGGCGGAACGGCATGGCAATTGGAGGCAACGGCAAACAAATCCGCATCAGGTTCGTATGCCCATACCTCAATGTCTTTTCTTGTGATTGCAAACAGGAGTGCAAATGCCCCTGTTCCGCTTCCTCCGATAACAGCACGGCCTTTTTCCGGTTCAAATGAATCTATAAGCTCCAGATGCCTGGCCGAAAGAAGGGCCGCAGAAGCCCTCTCAATCTCTGCCCCCTTATATATGTACTGGTGACGCACAAAATCCGCATTATATGAAGCCGTCTCCAGCTTCCCGCATATACTGTTGTACAAATTGACATAATGGCGGCGGAAACCACGCGTCCTGTCACGGTATCCGTCTCCGAAAGATTTGTCCAGGGGACTTATCCTGTCCTGCACCTCCACATAAATGCTGCCTTTCCGCAGGATAAGCTCACGCTTCGGGAGCACATGCCCTGCACCATGTATGACAACCGGAAGAATGTCAAGTCCAAGTTCTTCCGCAATGTAAAAGGCACCGCGGTGGAAGCGTCCTATGGCACAGTCTTCCGACCTTGTTCCCTCAGGGAATACCAGTATCGAATATCCTCTCTGCACGGCTGAGCGCAATTGCTCCATATTTGCTTCCACTCCGTCTGACACAGGATAGAACCCGGCATTTCCTATCACACCGCGATAGAATCTCCATACCCAGCTGTTGGTCAGGACAGCAATCTTCGGATGCAGCATAAGCAGGCACAGTATGTCAAGATGCGACTGGTGATTGGATATGATGACTGCCGGACGGCTGAAATCTTCACCTCCCGGATTCTCTGTCCTGAAATCAGTTCCAGGAATATGCCGCATGACAAAGCCGGAAAGCCTCTGAAGAAAACAGCGGTATTTCAGCGTTCTGCGTCCGCCTTCTCTGCTGCCGAGCAAATATAGCCGTGAAAAAGGAATCAGCACAGCCATTGCAAGTAAAAAGGCTGCAAGTGAGAAAGCTGTGCGGCACAGGCTTTTTAGCGTCACCGGCATATTCCTTCTTCTTCCGTCCCTGCATGTCATCCAGCCGAATACGGCAGGCGGAAGAAACCATGCAGACATTACTACTGTCAGCATGCCCACAATTGTTACGTGCGCAAGAGACCTCATGGCAGGATGCCGTGCGAAAATCAGAGTGCCGATTCCGATGAACATTATTATGGCTGACAGGGCCACACTGTTTTTGTACGATGACAGAATCTTCCTGCCGTATGCATATTCATACATCAGGCCTTCCGTTATGAATATAGTATAGTCGTCCCCCTGGCCGAATATGAAAGTGGCCAGAATAATGTTCACTATATTGAATTTGAGCCCGAAAATCTGCATTATCCCGAGAATCCATACCCAGCTTACGGCAAGAGGCAGAAAAGAAAGCAGACTAAGTTCTATTCTTCTGAAAGAAATCCACAGGAACACAAATACTATAAGGCTGCATACAATGCCGATTGAGTCAAAGTCATCTGACAGAAGGGACACAAGCCTGTTTCCGACATCCCGGGAGTCAAATACAAAGGAGTTTCCTGTCAAAGCTCCCCTCATGCTTTCCTTTGCAGCTTCCTGAGCCCCGTCAGAAACTGATACATAGTTTACAATGCTTTCAGTACCGTCATCAGAATGCAGGATAAAGGCCTGGCCTACAGTTTCGGCAAGGAAGCCGAAATGCTCCGGAGGCACAACTTCATAATTCTCCTCCAGCATCCCGGTGAAAGGTCTGAACGCAGAGTCTGAGAAGCCGGCGGAATGTGCTGCATCAGCAAGTTTCTCAGAAAGTCCGGAATGCGAGCTGACAAAGGCATTCCACATAGCAAGCCTTTCCTTCTGCCGGGCGGATGAGGGCACAAATTCACTTATGGTCACGACAGATGCGGCATCACCGGAAAGGGCATCCGCGAGGCCTGACACAAGCCTTTCGTTTTCTTCAAGGAGTGCGTCCCGGCAACTTCCCTCACATACGGCATAAATCACTGATCCCTGATTTCCGGCAGACGAAAGAAGAGCCAGGTCCTCACGCTGCGACGGAGTCATGTAGTTGATGTTCCTCATGTCCAGGTCAAAGGAAGTCCTGGAGCTGAAACATGCAAGCACAGCCGTGGCAACGACAAAAGGAATTGCAAGCCTCTTCTGCATGCGTGCGGAAATATGCGGAGAAAAATCAAAGCTGACAGTCTTCCGGCTGCGCTTTTTTCCGCTCTTCATCAGTGCCGGTAGAAAAATAAGGACGAACAATATGGTTCCGACAAGCATAAGGGCACCGGTCAGACCGAAGTCATGCAGCGCCTCAGCCCTGAGCAGAAACAGTGAAAGAAAGGCACACACCGTGGTTATATTGCCCGCCAAAAGAGGATTTACAATATCCTTCAGTGCTTTCTTCGTGTCCGGTTCATGCTTGAGATGGTCAATATAGTGCAGGGGATAATTGACGGCTATGCCTATTATTACGGAGCCTATTCCGAGTACGATTACAGAGACAGAACTCTTGAATGCGGCAATAAGCCCAAGAGAAAAAACACTTCCGCAAACAATTGAAGCGACAATCCATATAATGTCGCCGAACTCCCTGAAAGACAAAAACAAAACCAAAGAGATGAGCACAATGGCTATCACTACAGCCGAGATGCTGTCCTTCTTTATCTGCCTTGCATTGGCCACTGCTATAAGAGGGCCTCCGGCCGCAGAGATGCGCACATCCCCGAACTCAGCCTCAGTTTCACCGATGACCTTGTCCAGCATTTCCGCGATATATGCATTACTGCCGCTTTCGCTGTTTCCGAACGGTGACTCAAAAAATACGGCGCCTGTTTTGCCTCCGTCTATGAATATATGGGAATCAAACATCTCTCCTGAGGAAGAAACATTCAGAGACATCATCCTTATGTAAAGAGGACTGAAGAAATCAAGCGGGTCGTTCCTGAGGTTTTCCGAAACTATGGACGAGGCGGGAAACATAAGCATCCGCCGGTTCTTCTTCATCATATCCGGAATATAGCCAGGAAGTGCCAGAAGGGAATCAATCCTTCTGTAGTCACCCTCAGTCATCAGATAAGGGGCATTGCGGCGTATGAAATCCGCAACTTCAAGTATTGAGGCGTCATCCACAGCCACCTGCATATCGGGTATGACGGAAGCAGTATCAGTTTCCTCCCATAATTCCCCGAACCGGTCCATGGCCTCCGTTATGCGCCCCCGGATGTCATCGTAATCATCATTGCATGTGGAATCACCGCAGAAACGGAAAAGAACAGCGATGCGGCTTCCGCCGAGACGTTCATATACAGAGGAATACTTCCGGCTCTCCTCATTCTGAGGCAAAAATGCTGAGATGTCCTCACTGTATTCCACTCGGGATATCATGAAGGCGCAGAGGGAAACGACCGCAATGAGCACAAGACAGGCTATTGTCCTGTGCCCGGAAAAGAAATCATAAATTTTCAGAAGAATCTTCGTCATGACCTTCCTCCTGATTTACAGTGAAACAGCTTGCGCAATAAAATTGAAGGAAGTCCGTACACGGCTGCACCTATGCACAGAAAAGTGTTCAGCACGCTTATCCTGGCAAAATCAGCAAAAGGACGAAAATGCGTAACCCTCTCGTCTTCAGGAGGATAATACACGCGAATAGGAATCGGAACAATATCGGTACCGCACCATGCCGAAAAAACAAGAAGTTCCAGCTCGGCTTCATATCTTGACGTCATGAGCGATGTACCCCTGACTCCGGCAAGAGGGTAGGCCCGGAATCCGGTCTGCGTGTCAGCAAGCTTTTTCCCTGTCTGAAGCATAAACCAGAAATTTGAGAACTTGTTTGCAAAAGTGTTCTTTCCGGGCATGTTTTCGGACTGTATATTGCGGCTGCCGATTATGATTGCCTCCGGATGCCTCCTTATGGCTTCCAGGAAAAGAGGTATGTCTTCAGGGAAGTGCTGACCGTCGGAATCGATTGTCAGGACATGCGTAAACCCCGCCTCGGCAGCGGCCCGGAAACCAGTCCTGAGAGCCTGGCCTTTGCCGCGGTTCCTGTCATGGTGCACAACCGTCAGATTCGTGCCTGATGCAGCTAAATCACAGGCTGCTTCATCCAGGACACGGCATGTTTCATCCTTGCTGCCGTCATTCACGACAATAATATCCCCTACATGGACCGCAATCCTTCTGAGCACATTCCCGAGAGTTCCCGCATTGCAGTATGTGGGAACAACAACACATATTCCTGAGACCTTATTTTCCATTCTAATCAGAAGCTATGCACAATAACGTAATCTTGGCGGCCCTGGTTCCGGAATCTGAACAACTGACTGCAACATTCAGTCTGAGTGCAGAATCGTCGGCCCGGGAACTGTCATATTCAAAAAGAAGAGGCCCGGAAATCCCCGGCACTACGGGAGACAGGAATTTTGCATCACGTATTTCTGTGATTTGCAGCTTTCTGCCCGAAAGTTCCTCAAAAATCTCAACGGCCATCTGTATTATGCAGACTCCTGGAGTGATAGGACTGCCGGGAAAATGGGCACGGTAGATTTCATGGCCTGCATTCAGGTGTGCAAGCGCAGACAGGCCCTCCAAAGGCTCCATGTCGTATAATTGTCCGTAGAGTCTCATTTTACCTCAAATATATCAGTGTTCATATCCATTTCTGTATCAATGTCGTGCAGTTCTATCCGGGTGACATCACCTCCAGGCTCTTCCATGACAATGCAGACAACCATGGAGTCACTTTTGCGGACATAAAGCCGAACACAGCTGACCACTCTTGCCATATCCTTCTTCCGTGGGACAAGGACAGCCTCCGCCATATCTCCGGAATCATTTATCTGTACCTGATAATTCTCGTCAGACGCGAGAGGGGAGCCTGACAGTCCGAGAAACATTATCCTGGAAATGCTGCGGAACATCCTGTTTCTGGCCAGGTCCACTTTCTGCATCTTGCCCTCTGTACCGAAGGCAGCTCCGTTGCCGTTCATGATGAAAATGCCGCTGAAAGGTGCCGTATATTCCCAGCGTACCTTGTCCGGAGCCATATAGTGCATTGTTCCGGAAGAAACCGACTTTTCGTCAAGAAGACTGCTTTCCTTTGTCTGCACAAAAGTGCACGACATCCGCCCGACCTTTTTTACGGACAGCACTCCGCCGTCTCCGGCTTTCAGAGGAAGGGCTGCCGCAACGGTGATGCAGACCAGTACCCAATATTTAATTTTCTTCATTCTCATTTTGCTATAAGCACACATCCGGCCATTATAAGAAGCACTCCGGCCCACTGCGAAAGCGTAACCTCTTCATGAAAGATCAGGAAGGCTGCCACTACTCCGAAAAGATAGCTGATGCTGGTCACAGGGTAGGCAACACCGAAAGGATAGTTTTTAAGCATATGCATCCACAGTACAGTGGCAGCACCGAACGCAAGTCCGCATCCGGGAAACCACCAGTTGGTCAGCTGTGAAGCGAAGAAAGACCATTCCCACCGGAACTGTCCCATTCTGGCAAGCGCGAGTTTCAGCATGACCTGTCCTCCACAGAGAAACATGCTCTGCAGGAGAGCCAACGGTATCACTTTCCACATAAATGCAATAATTAAAGTTTAATACAAATTCTTACCCTAAGGAAGATTGATCCCGGAGACAGCCGCCAATAAAACAAAGGCAATGCTGTTCTTTCCGTACCGGTTATATATCAGGATGTTACGTGGTGTTCCTACATGTCCGCACGCAAGCACTTCCGGCACATGGCCGTGTCTGAAACAGGCGATGGCTGCATGCATTCCGGCAGCAGATGCGGAACAATTGCTGCCGAAAATATGACTGTATCCTCCCCATTGGAGCTTACGGAGCGATTCCGGCAATGCCCCGGCACAGTCCGGAGAATCCGCCAGGACAAGATCTATATCACCGGCTTCAAGCCCCGACTCACCAAGCATGGCCGAAAGCGCCCTTATTATCTTTTCTTCCGAAGGCCTGTACAGGATTCTTACTGCGGCAAGCCTGCAGGCCGCATCTTCACCGTCAGCCGAAAGCATAAATGCCGCTGCCGTCCCTGAGGCCGGCCCATCCTTGTCTTCCATGCATGCGAAAGAAAAAGGGGTAATCTCATCAAAGGCACCGGCAAGGACATTTCCGGCTTTTCCTGTCCCGACCATGGTCCAGGCATCGGACAATGCGCTCTCAAACGAAATTCCCCCATGGGAGTAGGTCGCATTGTAGCCGTGCGCCCCTGTCCTGATTGCCATCATGGATGCTATCGTATTGTGGGTAGACTGCATGAAATGCACCGGCCTGAGAGAAGTGCGCTCTCCAAGGCACATAGCCTCCAGAAAAGCCTCGGTATTCTCCTGCAGCCCAAGTCCGGTGCCGCATATTATTGCATCCGGGACCTTGATTCCGCTCTGCTCAAGGCATACGGTGGACACGGCAAGCGCACGTTTCATAGCAGCACTCATGCGGCGGCCTTCAAGCGGAGAGACGAATCTTTTCCACTCAGGGTCCCGGAAGCCGTTTACAGCTCCGTATGCAAGAGGCAGCGGATTCTCCATCCAGTCATCACACAGCGGATTCTGCGGCGATATAAGTGCAGATGCCTTGACATAGACGTTTCTCATCATAAGCATGCCGAAAATAAAAGTGAAGAATCATTTCCCCCGAACCCGAATGAGTTGCACATCACCTTCCTGCAGCAGGCAGAATGTGCACCGGCATTCCCGGAATAGGGTACAACAGTATCAGGACCGCTTTCCGTCCAGTTCAGGTTGGCAGGAATAAAGCCGTTCTGCATGGCAAGGATGCAGATGACGGACTCAATTGCACCGCAGGCACTTGTCGTGTGGCCAGTGAATGCCTTTGTTGACGACACTTCCGGAAGCCTGTCGCCGAATACCCGCCGCAGGGCCGCGCTTTCGCTGGCATCATTGTCAGGGGTTCCGGTGCCATGGGCATTTACATAGCTCACATCCTCAGGACGGCATCCTGCCGCCGACAAAGCCCCGGACATCGCGCGAAAGGCTCCTTCACCGTTTTTGGAGGAAGCCGTCTGATGGAATGCATCACAGGCGTTGGCATAGCCCTCAAGACATGCAAGCGGAACCGCTCCGCGCCTTTCGGCACTTTCAGCAGATTCAAGAATAAGATATGCCGCCCCTTCGCCGAGATTGAGTCCGGCACGGGATACGTCAAAAGGCCTGCAAGGCTTTCCGTCAAGAATCATCAGAGTGGCAAAACCGTTTATATGGAAGGCTGAAAGACACTCGCTTCCTCCGGCTGCCACAATATCTGCCTGCCCGCTGCGTATAAGCTCGGCACCTCTTATTATTGCATTGGCGGCAGAGGAACATGCAGTAGACAAGGTCGTCACACTGTCAAAGCCGGAAAAATATCCTGCCATCAGCTCAGTGGTGCCTCCGCAGTCATGGACTGAAAAGAAATCACTGTATGTGCCGTTTTCCCGGAAGTCCCTGAAATGCTTCTCAGTCTTCTCCATTCCGCCTACCGTAGTGCCTGATATGAGGTGGACTTCCTGAAGCATCTCTTCTGAAATGCCGGCCTGGCCAATTGCCTCCCTGAGGGCATGAATGCCCAAAAGTGCAGTCCGGTTCATGAGCGTTCCAGGACTGATGCCGAGAACATCCGCAAGTCCGGCATCGGACATCTTCACTTCACCGGCAGGGAAGTCCAGACCCGGAGCATCCGTATATTTCAGGCTTGAAATGCCGCTGCGTCCCGACAGGAGCGAAGCCAGGACCTCTTCTTTGGAGTTCCCGACGGCGGAAATTATGCCCGCACCTGTTATCAGCACACGAGTTTCCATACAGGACTTATTTTTTCCTGTTCTTGCCCACATATTCGGCAAGCGCGACGACAGAACGGAAAATTTCCTTTCCTTCCGCAGGATTGGCCAGCTTGATTCCGTAATTCTTTTCAAGAAGCACAATCAGTTCCAACGCATCAATCGAGTCAAGGCCGAGTCCGTCACCGAACAGGGGAGCGTTGTCATCAATTTCCTCGGGAGTCATTCCGTCCAGATTGAGGGCATCTATTAATTGAAGTTTGAGTTCGTTTACAAGTTCATTCATAATCATTTATTTAATATTGTTCTTATATTTTCCATATTCCAAGGCATTCCGCCCCCATGGAGGGCGTTTTCCTCATATATGCAGTCTTCGACAAGAAAGACCACGGCCTCAAAAGTGTCGTCATCCGTACAGTCAACCCAGCCGCATATTGCAGAAGAAGTCATCCTGTCCTGGAATGCATCCGAAACTATTCTGCAAATTGACTCCGGATCAGGCTCAGGAAGCACATAGAAGCAGGTTTCACCGTAGTATTTGTTGCGTATTGCAATTTCTCCCGTAACTATATTCGGCAGCGTATACACAAAGACAGCCGGACTCGGGAACCAATTCCCGGGATCCGCGATTGTCTTGCAATAGTGCCTGTCGTCACATAATGACGAGGCCGAATTAAAGAGAATTACAGCCCTGTCTTCACGGGGGACAAAACGCCCGTCAGAACCTTCAAGCAAAATCTCAGTTGCCAGAAAGCCGGCCTTGGACAGAGTGTCCATCTTATGAAACTTAGGATAAGATATTCCTGATGCCCTGAAAGCAGACAGAAGCAACTCCCTGCCGGTACCGGAAAAACATGGCACAGGCCTGTCAGAGACAATTCTGTCTGAAGTCAGTTTCACGTATGAGCGTATTGTCATCTCTCACCTCCTTTTCTGTAAAGCATTGCAGCATTGCATCCTCCAAAACCGGAAAGCAGCTTCACAAAAGTCTTCTTTTCCGTTCTCCTGCATTCATTTGACACAGATACCGGACAGGAGACTCCGTTTTCTCTCCATCCTGCCGTTGCAGGGATACATCCCTCATCAGCAGCTTTCATTGATATTATGGTCTCAAGCACGCCTGCCGCTCCGAGAGTGTGCCCGAAATATCCCTTGAGTCCGCATACCGGCACTTCAGACAAGCCGGCCCTGGAAAGAGCGATTGATTCCATCTCGTCATTGTACGGAGTAGCCGTTCCATGTACGTTGACAAAAGCCAATTCTTCAGGAACCACAGCCTCCATGACATACTGCAAAGCCCGGAAGCTGCCCTCACCCGTCCTCGAAGGTCCGGAAATATGATTTGCGTCATTCCTTACAGCACCTTCTGCTGCAATCCAGCTGTTCTTTGCGGAATCACTGCAGCACTCCTCTGCAGCAAAGACAAGAGTTGCGGCGGCCTCCCCGAGGTTAAGTCCCTTGCGGCCAAGGTCAAACGGGCGGCAAGGCTCAGGAGAGAGTGCCTTGAACGACTGGAAGCCGGACACGATGAAAGGGGAGAGGCAATCTGCTCCCGTCACCACGGCATAGTCGTATCTTCCGCTCCTTATCGCACGCATGGCTTCAATTTGGGCACAAAGGCCGGATATGCAGGCATTGGAGACTACAACCGGCATGTTGGGATTGGCAAAATGTTCCGCTATCAGCCTTGCAGAAGCATGAAGCGTCTCGCGCCCCGGAGCATATTCCCCGGGTTCGCACAGAAGACTGACATTTCCCTTTGTGGTGGAGATTATAAAAATCACACTTTCCGAAGAAGGGTCGATACCGGATTCCCGCACTGCTGCAGAAGCCGACAGCAGCGCCGTCTTTTCAAAAAAAGTAAGACCGTCCGGCAGACCGGCTCCGGAACATTCCCCGTCGATTGAATCTCTGTCAAACAAAGATGCGCAAAACGGTTCGGGAAGTCCCCACAGACCTTCATGCAAGGCAAGACAGGTCCTGCCCCGGTACACCGACTGCCAATTGGCACCGGAAGAAAGTCCCAAAGGAGAGACTATGTTGTCTGAGATGACTCTTACAGTTCTGTTTTCCATTGCATCATTCTGCCTTTGAATCTGTCAAGGCTATTTTTAAAGTTCCTTCGGCAAGAAGAGTTCCGTCACTGTACGAAGTCCTCGCCTTCACCATTTTCACATTGAACACCTCAGTAACGACTTCAATAACAGTAGTCACTGTCCTCCCGGCCTCCGGCAATCCATATATTCTGACATTCCTCACAGCTCCGATCACTCCTATGCAGACATCCTTGCCAAGCACATATCTGCTGTAGTATCCGATCATTGCCGCACAGGTCTGCGCCATGTTTTCCACAAGTCCATAGCACGAGAATACTCCGTTGTCAGTAAATATATTGTCTTCAGCTATATAAAGTTCCGCAGCAGCACCTGAGGCACTATATTCAGTCAAGCAGTCAACCATTATGAACGGCTTGCGCTGCGGCAGCAGGTTCTCTATCGGTATCTTTCTCAAATCCATCATTTTTCCTCCCAGAAGTCATACCAGTTGAACCACTGGTGCGGCCATCTCCTTATGACACTTTCAAGCGTCCTTACATAATTGCCGGCCAGTGAATCCATCCTCGACTTTTTGTCATTTCCCGATGCATCAAGTCTATAATAAAGTATCCTGTAGGTATACACATCTTCTTTCATTACAAATATGGCCACTGCCGGAACATTTTTGCATACCGCCATGGAGAACGGCCCGAGCGGAAAATCTGCATCCTTGCCGAGAAAATTTTTCCTGACAGTCTTGGCAGATCCGAACAACCTGTCAGACGGCATGCTTACTATCCCTCCTCTGTCCAGTTCCGCATTAAGTTCAAATATATGGGACATGTCCTCGGCTACCGGCACCATCCTTATGTTGTTGCGGCTGAAGGCGGACCTGCGGTTTTCCATCACAACAGGAGCCTCTCCGGAAAAAACAAGGGCACTGAAAGGCTTGTCACCGGCCCTGAGCGAGTAGCCGGCCATCTCATAGTTTCCCACATGCGAACTGAGAAGCACAATCCCGTCATCAGATGAAAGCAGGGAATTGAAATCCTCCTGATTTTCCATGACGAACCTGAATGACTGCCCTGCATACATGGCAAACCTGTCAAGAATCACCTGGCCGAACACGTAATGATTACGGTAGACGGAAGCAAAAGCTTTTGCGGGGGAATAACCCAGCCTGTCATGGAAATAACTGTATGAAGCCTTGTATCCGCGGCGTCCGAACAACATGTAGAACGGTATCACACAGGCCATGACACAATACAGTGAACGCACACCGAAGTTTCTGAGCCAAAAGATCAGAAAACGCTGCATCCACGGGAGACCTCCTGTACGGCCTTTCCATTTGTCATGCCTGAGCCTTTCCAAGCCTTAATTCATTTTGTTTTCGATTACTCCAAGGAACTCGTCAAAAGTCTTTATGGTCCTGAAGTCGGATGCCTCCAGCTTAAAGCCGAAATTCTCTTCCACCAGCACAACTACGTCCACCACTTCCAATGAATCTATTCCCATATCTTCCTTGAGTCTTGACTCAGGAAATATCTTATCTTCGTCTATTTCAAGTTCTTCAATAAGGAAAGCCCTTACCTTTGCCTCAATTTCACCTCTGTTCATATAAATCTTTTTATCTGTTTTTTAAATAATTCTCCACTGCGGCAATCTCCTCATAGAAAGGAGTGTCATCCGAAAACGCCGGAAACATTTCCCTCACTGCATCGTACACCTTCCTCGTCTGAGGGGCAAGGCTTCCTGCTATTCCAAGGCAGTCGACAGCCTGCGCCAAAGCCATATACAGAATGGACATGACCTGAAATGCATTGTCAATCACCTGGGAACATATCAGGGCAGAGTTTGTGCCCATGCTGACAATGTCCTGGTTGTCATTGTTGTTCGGTATGCTGTGGACATAATTCGGCATCGAAAGCGTCTGGCACTCTGCAGTCGTGGAGGTCGCCGTGAACTGGCAGGCCTGCATCCCGTAATTCAGACCGAGGCGTCCCATATTGAGGAAAGGAGGCAAAATGCCGTTTATACGGTCATGGAAGAGGTAATTAAGCTGCCTTTCAGCGGTCATTGCAATACGCGTGACGGCAATTTTCACCTTATCCTGCTCAAGTGAAATGTAGTCCCCGTGGAAATTTCCTCCGTGATACACGTTTCCGGAATCAGGATCGACGACCGGATTGTCGCACGCTGAAACAAGCTCTTCTTCCAGCACCCTGCGAGCATTCATGAGAGTCTCATAAACAGGCCCGAGAATCTGCGGCACGCAGCGGAGGGAATAGTAGGCCTGCACTTTATGGCTGAACTGCTCCTCACCGGAATGCCCGCTGTCGTACAATGCATGCTCCCTCTTTCTGAGGCAGCTGCCTCCAGCCGCTATTTCTCTCATCCGGCCGGCAATGTACTGCTGCCCGGCATGGCGCCTGCATGCGTTCAGTTCCTCGGACATGAGGTCATCATAGGAAGAAGCTATTTCATTCATCATTACAGAAGCAATGACGGCATGGTCCAGAAGTTTCTCTGCCATGAACTGGTTCACCATTCCGATTCCGGTCATGACAGAAGTGCCGTTTGTCATGGACAGGCCCTCACGTATGTGGATTCTGAAAGGCTCAAGACCGTTTTCTGCCATAACCTCCGCAGAAGGGCGCCAATGTCCTTTCCAATGCACTTTCCCTTCCCCTATGAGCGCAAGGGCTATATGGGCGAGCTGCACAAGGTCTCCGCTTGCACCGACACTGCCGTGCCTCGGGATAAAAGGAAAAATTCCGCGGTTTATGAACTCCGCCAGAAGAGTCACAAGCTCCGGATGCACTCCGCTTCTGCACTGGAGAAAAGTGCCGAGCCTCGCAATCATGGCAGCCTTTACACAGATATCCGGCAGAGGCTCGCCGGCACCGCAGGCATGGCTTCTGATTATATTGTATTGAAGATCCGTGAGATATCTGTCATCCACACGCCACTGCGCCATGGGGCCGAAGCCGGTATTTATCCCGTAAATCACTTTCTCTGATGAAAATCCGCGGAGAAAATCAAAGCAGTCCCGGACTTTGTTCAAATCTGATTCCTGCAGTATTATTTTATGGCCGCCGTAAAGTACATCGCGGACCACATTCAAGTTCAGAGTCATAGCATCACTTTAAAAAGGCAAATTTAATATATTATTAATTTTTATACAACAATACCTTATGATTATGATTTTTGACATGAGATACATTTGTTGCTGCGCCAAGGCACTGATTTTGCAGTAAAGACGGCGCATTTAAAAAAAACGTTAATGTCAAAGACTATCATATACCAGATGCTTCCCCGTCTTTGGGGCAACAGCGTCACAGAGCCTGAACACAACGGTTCAATCGAAAAAAACGGGACAGGGCGCTTCACGGACATCGGCAAGGCAGATCTGGACTACATCAAGTGGCTGGGATGCAGCCATGTATGGTTTACTGGAGTAATAAGGCATTCCACGCAATGTTCATCCGCAGGATGCACTGCTTCACACCCGCAATTCGTAAAAGGAAAGGCCGGGTCACCATACGCAATATGCGACTACTATGACGTAAACCCGTATCTGGCAGAAAATCCGGACGACAGAATGGCAGAATTCAGACAATTGGTCAGCCGCACCCATGAGGCCGGTCTGAAAGTCATAATTGATTTTGTGCCGAACCACGTGGCAAGAGACTATGGCAGGACGTGCATGACAGAAGGTCATCCGGTACTCGGAGCAGAAGATGACAAGACGGTGCACTGGAAAGCAGAAAATGATTTCATCTATTATCCGGGAGAAGCACTTGTGCTGCCGGGCAGCTGTCCCGCAGGTACTGAACCATATAAGGAAATGCCTGCAATGGCTACCGGAAACAACTGCTACAGTCCGGCCCCCGGAATCAATGACTGGTATGAGACCGTCAAGATAAACTACTGCGATTTCCACACAAGAACATGGGACAAGATGCTTGACATTGTCGGATTCTGGGCATCCATGGGGGTGGACGGCTTCAGGTGCGACATGGTGGAGCTTGTTCCTCCACAGTTCATGACATGGCTCATAAAGGAAGTGAAGAAAAAATACCCGTCTGTGATTTTCATAGCGGAGGTCTACAAGAAAGACCAATACTGGCAGTATGTGCGGGAGGTCGGGTTCGACTTGCTGTATGACAAGTCCGGGCTTTATGACACGCTGCGCACAATAGTGGAGAAAAACGCAAATGACGACGGCATGCCTGTTGAACTGTGGCAGTCAGCTACAGGAATAACAAGAAACTGGCAGTTCCTCGGAGACATGCAGCCGTACATGCTCAATTTTCTTGAAAATCATGACGAGCAAAGGTTCGGATCCGACTTTTTCGGCGGTGACGCCTCAAGGACATTTGCCCCTCTGTATGCCTCTCTGCTGCTGAACACGGCTCCGTTCATGATTTATTTCGGTGAAGAAGTGGGCGAGAGGGGAATGGACGAGGAAGGACTGAGCGGCAAGGACGGGCGCACAACCATCTTCGACTGGTGGAGCATAGCTTCAGTCAGACGCCTGAGGAAATTGATTGCCTCCGGAGAATACAGGACTCTTGATGTGCAGAAGCTGCAGGCCGCGGGGCTTGAACGAAAAGAAGCCGAAATATTCTGCCGATTTGCCGAAATAGTAAGATTTGCAGCTTCAGATGAAGCCGTAAGCAAGGGAACGACATACGACCTTTGCTATTGCAACATGTGCTCCGAAGGATTTGACAGAAACAGGCATTTTGTTTTCCTGAGGGACTTTGAAGACCACACGCTGCTGGTGGCTGCCAATTTCTCCGGGAAACCGGCCAAAATGCAGATTAAAATCCCGCAGCACGCTTTCGACTGGATGGAAATACCGGTTACAGAGGAGATGAATCCGGACCGAATCATAGAAGTCGAGGTGGACCCGATGGACGGCAAAGTCATCACGCTGATATAGTTCTGCAGCACATTTACGGAACAATTCCTGCCGGAAATTCCGGTCTGCGCCGGGACTAAGTGTTCCAGGTCTGCGTTTCGAGCGTGAGACCTGGAACGCCCTTAAATCATAACATATTAATTAACAACATATTACAAAATACGACCGTTCCAGGTCCTCCACAAAGATTGCACACCTGGAACGCCTGAAGATGCAAATCAGTATCCGACAACAGCGGTATTGCTGTTCCTGTCGATATATCCGGCAAGATCGGCAGGAGCCTTGCAAAGGCGGACAAACCGCCCCTCATAGACGCACTCCATAGAATTCATCGCCTCCTCGTCAATGATCCCGTCTCCCGCCACAGTATCTATAGTCAGATAACCGACACCAAGAGACGTTATGTTCTGGAAAAAATGCGTGCCCTGGCTCGGCTCAATGCGGTAGCCGGGTATTGCGCTCTCTACAATCATCCTTGCCTGCGAAATGTCACTCCAATTCACAGGTATTCCGAGCCACGGGTCAGACGAGCCCCATCTGCCCGGACCGACAAGCAGATATGAGGCATCATGCTCCTTGGCGTATGAATTTGCCGCAGCGATTTCCTCGGCCATCTCTTTTGTCTTGGCACTGTCAAAAGTAGCCGACGGGACATGGAGTATATATTTCATGTCTTCTGCATACCCTGACCCGAGCGCCTTGGACGAACGCACAATGATATGACTCATTTCCTCCTCCGCTTTTCCTATGGAGATATTATTGTCATCTGAGACTTCCCCCACAGGACGGACCTGCAGAAGCTTCATGACTATCTTCTGAGAGTCCGTACCCGGAATTATGTCAGCCGCAAACTCCATCTCCACATCGCACATCAGCTCACGGCGGCAGATTTCAAGCACATCCGTTATTATCCGGGCCAAAGGGAAACGTCCGTATTTGAGAATGGAATCAAACGATATGACACGCGGTCCCCTCACGGAAACTCCAGGCACCATCCTGTTGTTTTCCATGCTGAAAGTGGAAGCCACGAGCTCCGGATTCGGAAAAAGTTCAACTGTATCCGCAACAGGGACATGCGCAAGATTCACTCCTTCATTGCGGGAAATCTTGAACGCCCCGGGACGCAGGTCAAGGGCATACATCATCTTCTGCGTGTCCCTCAGGGCAAGCTTGGGATCGGACAGCTGGAGAATCTTCTTAGGAAACCTCGGGCTGAAGCGCAGTGAATTTCCTCCGTCCACGACAGTCTTTCCCAGTCCGAATGCCATATTCACAATTCCGTCCTCAGGCTTTTCGCTTCCCAGAGGATAGAAATTGACCGACCTTGCGACTCCTGAAAGCATAGGATAATAAAGCCCGCCATGTTCCGTACCGCAGATGCTCTGCACCACAACAGCCATTTTTTCTTCGCTCAGCAGATTGGCGGTCGTCTGTATATATGTCCTGCTGCCACTGTAGAAAACGGAAGCATACACACTCTTTATAGCCTTGCCGAGCATACGCAGCATCTGGTCGCGGTTCTCCACAAAAGGAATCATGTAAGTGGAGTAGACTCCCGCAAATGGCTGGTAGCTGCTGTCTTCCAATTTCGAGCTTGACCTGACCGCAAGAGGGGAGCGTACCGTACTGATGAATACGCGGAGCTGCTCCACCAATTCTTCAGGAAGCCTCGAGGACACGAACTCGGACAGGACTTCCTCATCGGATATTTCAGAATCAATCACATACTGAAGCCCGTTCTCTATTATGAACCTGTCAAAGAAGTCAGTCGCAATGACCACTGTCCTCGGAATGGATATCTGTACATTGTCATATCTGCCTGCAAGATTGTGCTTATAGATAAGGCTGTTGAGAAAAGCAAGTCCACGGGCCTTTCCTCCCAATGATCCGTCCCCGATACGCGAGAACCAGATATATTTCTCATAGCTGCCCGCATCGAAGTGGGCAATAACCCCTCTTCCCGTAAGCGCATGATAATCATGAATCTGCTGAGAAACATACATGCGGAGTCCGGCAGTGTCGGCAAACTGGCTCTCCTGCACAGTCTTGAACTTTGCGCCGAGAGTGAAAAGCCCGCGAGCCATAAACCACTTGGAGAGCATGTTCTTAGAAGTATTGTACAGAAGCACTTCATCAGGAATCTCCTTGATCCTCTGCTCAAGCTCCTTGAGATTGGCTGCCCTGCCATACTCCGCCTTGGCCGCATCCCGGAACACAAAGTCGCCGAAGCCGAATTCTTCCTTTATGTAGTCCGAAAGCTGAAGCATCAGGGTCTTGGAATACTTCCTCAGGAAACCGGCTCCAAGTTTCCTGGCCTCTGAAGCGACACTGCCCTGGGAAGACTGAAGAAGCACCGGCATCAAAGGATCGTCCTCCCTGATGCGCCTCACCAGCTCTATTCCGGCATCCAGTTTCTCCGTATCGTCCCCTTTATGCACTGCAAAGCCCACGTCAGAAATGACACCGAGCATATTGGACTTGTACTTGGAATATATTTCCAAAGCCTCATCAAGATTCGTGGCAAGCAGAATCTTCGGGCGGGAACGCTTGCGGAACTTGCGCTGCCCGGGATTCAGGGTCTCCTTCAGAAACTCGGAACTCTGCTTAAGGATGAGCTTATAAAGCTCAGGAAGATAAGTGGAATAATATCTGACCGAGTCCTCTACGAGAAGAATGACCTGCACACCGACTCCGAGGATGTCATTGTCAGCATTCATGCTGTCCTCGAAAAGCTTGATTATGGCAACAATAAGGTCAGCGTTGCCGTACCAGCTGAACATGTAGTCGATTCCGGAAGTGTCCTGGTGCTCCAGCCTCCTGTATACTCCTTTTGAAAAATGCGTCAGAAGCACAAATGGTGTCCTGTTTCCTTCGTTCTTGAGTTCAGACGCAAGCCGGAAGACCTCCCTGTCACCTATATTGAACATGCATATTATCATGTCGATGTCGTCATGCGCCTTTATCACTTCACGGGCCTGCGATGACGTGGTGACCCAGACAAACTGCGGCGGACTGCTCAGGTTAAGGTCTATGTACTCCCTGTAGATCTGGCTCTCAATCTGGCCGTCCTCCTCAAGAATAAAGGCATCGTAATGGCTGCAAATCATCAGGATCTTACGGACTCTGAACTTGATGAGGGATTCATAATCCGTCCCTTTGAGTTCTTTCAGCATTACAGGTTCTATCATGTTCATGGCAATTGTATTTCTTCGTTGCTCAATATGCATTCTCAGCAGCCGGACCTGCCGTGCACATCCTGCGGCGGAATTCCGCGACAGTCACGGCTGTTGCAACGGCAGCGTTAAGAGACTCTGACCCCGGCTCACCGGCAGGATAAGGAGGAATAAACAGGCGGTCTGAGACAAATTCCTCCATCCTCTCAGAAATTCCTTCCGACTCATTTCCGATTACAATCATGGACGGTGCCCCCCGGCCTGTGGATATTTCCGACTTCCAGATGTCATTTCCGTCAAGAAAAGTCCCGTAGACCCTGCCGCCGGATTCGAGTATATGCCGAGAAACCGAAGGAAGGTCCACATAGTGCATCCTTACCCGGAATATTGCCCCCATAGTGGCCTGGACCGTCTTCGGATTGAATATGTCCACAGTGTCAGGCGCGGCAAACACAGCATCAATCCCGAACCAGTCCGCTATGCGCAGTATCGTGCCGAGGTTTCCGGGATCCCTTATGGTGTCAAGTCCGAGATACAGCCCTCCCTGGCGGACAAGCCCCGGTATTTCGGCCGCATCCTTCACATATATGTCGGAAGGCTTATGCAAAACCGCCAGGACAGGGGAGGGTGTCGCAAGAGATGAAATCCTGCCCATGGCCTCTTCTCCGATTTCATCTCTGCGGTAGACTGAATCAACGCGGAAAGGTGAGCGCAAGGCCTCTCCGACCATCTTCTCACCTTCTACTGCAAATAGTCCCAATTCATCACGGAACTTCTTATTCTGCAAAGACTTCAGCCTCTTTATCTCATTATTTGATATAGGTCTCATCATGCAATTTCTAATAGCCGAGAATCTTAAGCATCGACTTGTATGTCTGCTCCTTGCTGAAGAGCTTTGTCGTATAATCTCCGTTCTCGTCCTTGTCTATAATGATGTGCTTTGGTGCAGGCTGCAGACAGTGCTGTATTCCGCCATAACCGGAGATGGACTCCTGGTATGCACCGGTATGGAAGAAGCCTATGTACAAAGGCTCGCCCTTGTCCTCAATCATAGGAAGATAGATGGCATTTGCATGCGCATCGGCATTATAATAATCCTGGCTGTCACAGGTAAGGCCGCCAAGGAATACGCGCTGGTACTTGTCATTCCACTTATTGATGGGAAGCAGGATGAATTTCTGCTTTATTCCCCAGGTGTCCGGAAGCGTAACCATAAAAGAGCTGTCTATCATATACCATCTCTCGCGGTCATTCTGCTGCTTCATGTCCAGAATCTGGAAAATGGTGGCTCCGGACTCACCGACCGTGAAACTTCCGAACTCAGTGAAAATGTTCGGCTCGGCCACTCCGCGTGCATTGCACATGAGCTTTATCTGCGAAATGATTTCCTCTGCCATATACTCATAGTCGAAATCCGAG
Organism: uncultured Bacteroidales bacterium; assembly: GCA_947177525.1. Lineage (GTDB taxonomy): Bacteria > Bacteroidota > Bacteroidia > Bacteroidales > UBA932 > Cryptobacteroides. The sequence goes on from CAMWUW010000038.1 coordinate 22,748, forward strand.
GCGAGGGAGTTCTTTATCGGAAATCCTCCTCCAATATTCAGGGAATCAAGCTCCGGACATATCATCTTGAGGTCACAGTACACGCCGACGCACTTGGCAAGCTCATTCCAGTAATATGAGG
>CAMWUW010000039.1 GCA_947177525.1 uncultured Bacteroidales bacterium
TGACAGGCTCCTGCAAAGTCTGAATATATACATAAACCTTAGTCTCCCCTTCAACCGCCTGCACGCCCCATACCCCATGTCCGTCAGTGCCGACCGACCCTTGTACGGTTGCCAAAGACAGGTTTACAGGCCGCAAAGACCGGAACTCATACATTGCAGACTGATGAGAAACAGCATAATCAACATCAATAGCGCCGTCACATATTGCTACATCGAAAGAATACGGAGTAATATGCTCATTGTCATAGCTCAACAATGCAGAATCCCCGTCAATCTCATCGTTTGAGACAAAAAACCTGAACGCGGACTTCTCTCTATGGTTAGTCACAATCACCGGAAGGCCGTCAAGATATTCCGATGTATAATCTGCCCTTTCCGGGTATACGCGAAGCATGGAATTCGGAAGATGGACGGTAGGAAATGCAGGAACCAAAGTATGGCTTATATTGCCTATATATGGATTTACGTAATCCACCGGCTGCCTCTCACCCGCGCACGAGACCATAATAAGGTATGATATGAAAATAGCTGCTGTTTTGTGTTTCATGCCATTAGTTTTAATATTATTCTGTTTTATATCCTCAGCAAATCCTGTCATAAACACCGTCAGGAGGCCTCAGCTGTCATCTGCAACGAGTCAGACTATAAATCCAAATGCCCGTCCCATGCCAGCCGCTATCTTGACAATATATGATATAGCCAGCAGACGACCTGCCATGCGGACGAGACCTCACCCATGTAACCGGTATGGACGTCGTCAAGGCTGCAATCAAGCATCCCATCGGCATCAACCCTTTCCTCAAGCTGTGAAGCAGGATACTGGCAGTGCCATACATCCAATTCGTACACATTTCCATACCTCTGTGCTACCTCTCTCCAGACTTCCTGAAGACGAATAAGATTATATGCATTTCCATTCACACCATATTCACGGGGAATATAATTCTTCCACAACGACTTGTCGCATACGCCGGGCCAGCGGTTGACAAAATGCGCGACAGGGATTCCGTCGAAACATCTCACCAATTTCTCAAAGCAAATCCGTGAACTTTCCAGAGAATTTGAGCCATCGCCATCATTAATGCCTATGTTTATGACAACATGGGTAGGACATTTTTCACCGGTCCTTTTCAGATATGCCTGCAAAGAAAAGGCATGACTCCCCTTCCTTGCGGTTTTCCTGTCATAAAATTCATTGAGAGGATTATCCGTCAGTTTCTTTGCCCAAGTCCGCAGATGCCTCCTTTGTTTCCGTGAGCCGACATAATCCTCACCATACGGAAAACAAGGATACCCGCTTACAGAGCCGAGTTTCTGCACCAGTTTCCATAATGATTCCGAACCGTCCACGGGATACTTTCCGAAAGGAGTGACAGCCATAAGCGACAACTGTTCCACAGAACCTGCATAGTCCTCCCCGACAACGGTTTTCAGGCCAAGTGCATACCACATTGTTTCAGGCTTGAAGAATGTGTCCGGGGCATGCGGATCAAGTTTTGCGGCACACGGCCAGTTCAGATATGTGTATGTCGCCCAGCCGCCATGCCCGATGTTTCCTGTCAGTTCAATGCCAGAAGGCAAATCCTCCTCGGCAAGCATTACCCAGTTCTTTGCTTTTTCCTGAGGATCAAACGGATTTCTGCAGCGCATTGCCGTAGTACTCTCACCAAAGCACAGCACCCGTGCACGAATATCCCCCGGCAATGCTGCCGGATTTGCCATGACGACATGAACAGGCACAGTCACCGATGAATTCCCGCCACATAATTTGACGGTATCAAGTGAATCCGTAACCACAGCCTCCCTGGCTCCGTTGATAGTGAAAGTCATTCCACGCTCAGCCACAAATCCTTCCGGATAAAGGACTGTGCGCCCAGGGCAGTCTGTTCTGGCATATATGACCGAAGAGGGAAAAATCCCCTGTCCTGCCGCAACAGCCGTCACGAGCATAAGCATAAATGCAATAATATGCTGTTTCCTTATGTACATCACTCTGTCAACGGCAAGTATAACAAGATCTGCATCCGGGCACATCCGTCATTTCAAATTCAAGCGTACCGCCTGACATAATATCCTCATGACGTATTTTGAATCCTTCAAGCGGTCTGCCATTTAATTTCACAGAAGCCACGTACTTTGCGGAATCACCCAACCCGCTGGCAATCATTTTAAATTCCTTGCCGTCAGAAAGCCTAAGCCTGGCATACGGAATCTGCGGTGCACCTATCACATATTCCAGGCTAACCGGATCTACAGGATAGAATCCCATCGCAGAAAACAGATACCATGCACTCATCTGACCGCAGTCATCATTCCCGCACAGGCCGTCAGGAAGCGGACGATAGAAACGGTCGCATATTTCCCTTATCAAAGCCTCGGTTTTCCAAGGTTTGCCCGCAAACTGATAAAGATAAGCGACATGATGACTCGGCTCGTTCCCGTGGGCATACTGGCCGATAAGTCCCGTGACATCACCTGTGAATCCTGTATTATTCTCACTTACGGTATCCAAAAAGAAAAGAGAATCCAACTTGGTTTCAAAGGCCTCGTTACCGCCCAACAGGTCAATCAGTTTCTCAGGGGCCTGCTGGACATGCCATGTGTACTGCCATGCATTGCCTTCAGTATAGTCTCCCCCATGAGTAGCTGCATGTGAAAGGGCAAAACGGTCAAAAGGTGTCCTCCAATTCCCATCCGAATCCCTGGCCCTTGCCAATTTGCTCTCAGGGTCGAACAGGTTCATCCAATTGCAGGAACGGGTACGGAAAAACTCCGCGTCCTCATAATGGCCGAGCGCCTGAGCCATCTGCGCCGCACAATAGTCGTCATAACACATTTCCATAGTGCGCGATACAGATTCCCTTTCAACAATGTCGAAAGGATAATAGCCATACTTATCCAGCAGGTCGAACTGCGAGGAGCGCCCATGATTGGCCGTAAGACTCTTCTTCACAGCCTGCCAGGCTCTCCCGGCCTCAAATCCGCGAAGTCCCTTCAGATAGGCTTCGGCAACGACAGGCACAGCATGATTGCCTATCATGCAATAAGTTTCCTGCCCCCAGAGGGACCATATAGGAAGGAATCCCTGGGCATCGCACTGCTCTATCATGCTTTGCACAAAATTGCCGGCCATATCAGGATTGAGAATGGTATATAGCGGATTGGCCGCACGATAGGTATCCCAAAGAGAGAATGTCGAAAAAAACTTTCCGTTTTCAGATGACACCACTTCCCCGGCGGCATTACGATATCTGCCGTCAATATCAGCGATATCATTAGGCTGAATATAAAGATGATACAGGGACGTATATATATTCTTTTTCTGCTGTACAGAGCCTTTGACTTCCACTTTAGAGAGCAATGAATGCCATATAGAATGTGCTTCCTTGCGTACTTTTTCAAAGTTCCAGCCTTCAGTCTCCGCCTTAATCGCCGCAGACGCACCTTCAGTGCTTACTGTCGACAAGGCGATCTTGACGCCAAGACAGTCATCACTGTCTGCAAAATCAAAGACGGCCCTGTCAGCCTTCTCCTGAGGCTCCTTGTCCAGAATTGCCCTGGACAAATACGGTTCTGAAAATTCAAGTACGAAATACCATTCCCTCCGGACCCAATTCTTGGTAACAAGCCGGCCTTGGACAGTATATTCATCTGGATATTCGATGTCAGCCTCATAGACATGGAAGTGCAGGTTTGCCGGTCCGTTCACGATTCCATTCTGGAGATCCACCAGAAGCCTTCGTGAAGAGTTGTCTGCATAATGTATTGAATATTGCGCGACACGCCGGGTAGCAGTCATCTCTACATCTATGCCATTACGGAAAGAGACACTGCAATAGCCCGGACTGGCCTTGAGAGACTCCTTTATATATGGATTGTCACGTTCCGGATTCTCTGTGCTGAAAGGAAGAATGAGCACATCTCCCATATCAGAACATCCGGTTCCGTTGAGATGAGTCTGCGAAAAGCCTATCAGCGTAGAATCAGCAATATTGAATCCGGAACAATATTTCCATTCATCGTTCCCGGAATCCGGGCTGGGCTGCACCATTCCGAAAGGAACACAGGCGCCGGCAAAAGTATGGCCGTTGTCAGCTGTTCCGACCAGCGGATCTGCAAACCGGCATACATCTTCATTGCATGAGAGTGACACCATGCATGCAATTGACAACAATGCTGTCATCCGTTTTTTCATAATCTTCCGTATATGTATGTTAATATTTCCCTGCGGGTTTTCAGTTCTTCAGGCACATCTATGCCGGAAAGTTGTCTGAACCATTTTCTCTCCTCCACAGAGGCATCATCCTCAAGACGTGCCTCCCATCCTGGAATCAAGCCTGCAAGAGCGAGTTTCTGCACCATCTTGAAATCCGGAGAAGACACACCGACATCCCTGAACCAGATCAGCGAGGCCCCTTCTTCTATAAGCCGGTCCTGAATCTCACCTATTTCAAGCTTCTGCACAGGAAGACCGGACTTGACAGCATTTGCAGCGGCGATACCGGCAGCCTGTCCCAGTGCCATCCAACAAGGTTCCATCCTCATTGTCGAAAAACCGACATGGCTTCCGGAAACAGGAACCGGGAACAAAAGGTTGCTCACTTCCTTCGGAACCATTACACCAAAAGGTATGGTATAAGGGACACTCTCATAGCCGAAGAACCCGTCAAGATGAGCACGGCCGGCTTCTCTCTTGAAGCAGGCATGGGAATCAAGAGCATAGTGACTGGAGGCAATGCTCGTCTTGTGCACCGGAGGTCTTTGGCCTTCAGAAACGGCTATGGCATCATTGGCAGTAAAGAAGTACATGCCTTCCATCCTCCTGCCTTCCCTCACATAGACCTGGCGCGGAAAATTCCCATTATCCTGATACTCGGTTGACGACAAGCCCCACTTCCGGCACTCCTGACGGAACTGTCCCGGGAGTTCTTTGTCATTCTGGACGAACCACAACAGCCCCAGAGTATAGTCCCTGAGCCGCTCCGCAAATCTGTCACGCCATTCCCATGACGCCACAGGCCATGGCCAGTTCTCCTCAGGAAGGTCGGTTGACAGAAAAGCCATGTGCTGGTTATTGGCGTCGGTCTTGTCATTGGGAAGCCTGACCATATTGGTGATCTTTGCCATCCCCCACGGATCGCCCGGTATCACAGTCCGGCCTCCTGCCTCCAGAACTTTCCTGTTGGCTTCAAAAGCCTCTTCTGCAAGGGATGCCGCTTCTATTCCGGTATTGCGTCCTGTCCAGACATCCTCAACAAGAGACGCATATTCATCCCTGTTGTATGATGCAGGTTTCCTGACAGGCACCATATCCGATTTATTCTGAGTCAGACACAATCTGTAGTTATAGGCCTGCACGGCGTTGTCACCGGCATAGGTCGTGCCTTCGGACTCATATCCGTCATAACCATTGAACGTACGTTTCTCCCCTTTGCCGAATTGGACGCCCCAATGCCTGTAAATACGCCCGGCACACGGTTCCCCGTACTCGCTGCGCGATTCACGTCCTATGTGATACGGGACATTTGCAGCTGCAGCCAGATCACCCTCGTATGTCGCATCCACAAATATTTTTCCGGAATATGTCTCCATCGTTCCGCTTGAACGGTCGAGGACTGCAATTGACTCCATTGCATAACCTTTCTTGGTGACATTGGCAGAATCACTGTCGAACTGGCGGCCCAAAAGGACGGTGATTCTGTCACTGTGCCTGTCAAGCATTCCAAGGAAAGTCTTTTCAGCTACCGAAGGTTCAAAATGATAGCCGTCACTGCAGTCCTTGACCTGTTGTGAATCAGCACCATACATATCAATATAATATTGTCTGTTGCGCTGCACAAACTCCAGAAACAGGCCAGCCGTGGCCCCTCTTGTAGTTATATCTGTCGCTCCGAGGCCATTGGCCGGAAGTCCACCTATGTGCCAGGTACGTTCCAGAAGGACGACATCCATTCCCTCCCTTGCTGCGGCTATGGCAGCCATTATTCCTCCAGGCGTTCCGCCGACAATGACTACATCATAGTCGGCGGCCGAAGATATATTCAGGGCCAGCACAAGGCCAGACAAAACAGTAAAGATTTTTTTCATATATCAGAGATATTGTTGAGCTGTAATCAGCATACGCATCACCATAGGCTCAAACAGGTCTGTATCGTTAAAGCCGTTATGTGAATAATAATCCTTGTAAATCAGATCGTACTTCACGCCATTGGCCCTGAGAGCTTTCGTAAAGGTCCTTACCTGCTCCTTGTCCACAAGAGTATCACCTCCGGTGTATGTCAGAAGGCAATAAGGAGCACCAGGATGCACGAATGACACCGGAGAGCATTCTGCCCTTGAATCTTGTGAAGGAAGATTGAAGTAAGCGTCATGCCTGGCTGAAGGGACATAGCCGGGGACAGTGTTCACAAGGTCATATATACCGTTGAGACTCATCAGAAGCTTGGTCCCGGGTATTCTCATCGCGGCATAAGATGCGAGATGTCCCCCTGCCGAATGCCCTGCAAAACCGAACCTTTCCATATCAAGCCCATACTCATCAGCCTTTGCCCGGATAAAATCACAGGCATCCTGAATGTCTTGCCACGTATCCTGAAAAACGGCATCCTGGGTAAGAAGAGAATACGATATTCTCACACCGGCAATACCATGGCTTGCAAGAAAACGCGACTGCAGGCTATGCCCTCCGAAGTTCCCTGTATGCCACCCGCCGCCATGAATCCATATAATATACGGAAAACGTTTCCCGTTTCTGTCCTTAGGCAGATCCAAAGCCAGCCTAAGTTCATATCCCGGATATTTCTTGTAAACCATCTCTATCGTCTCGCAATCATGGAATTCTTCATCTTTGACAAATGAGCGGGACCTTGTGAACGGCTCATACATGTCAGACGGAGCCGTCTCTATATCGAATATTCCATCGCTGACAATCTTGTTTTCGTCCATAAGACGGTACCCGTCCCTGGCTCTGACCAATTCGAGTCCGTAACGGTTGATTATTTTCTGCTGGCCATACAATGAAACGGATGCCGACAGAATAAGGGAGAGAGCAATGATTCTTTTCATTTCAAAACTGCTTCTTAAATCGTATTACATATCCTCCGCCAGGCGCAATGCGTATTTCAAGTTTGTCGGAAGAGGTTACTGACATCGTCAAATGTTTATAGTCATTCGCATTCCGGCATGCGTTGATTCCATCTCGGAATATCTCGGCCTCATATTCACCGCATCCAAGGAAAGACAGGTCAAGGACAGCATCCCGGCCATCCCAGCCGGCCAGAGAGCCGACATACCAATCTCCACCGTATGCCTGTCTGGCAATTGTTTCGTAGGCACCGAGTTCTCCATCAATGACTATCGTCTCCGCCCAGACCGTCGGTATTGAAGTGATGAAATCCGTACACTCCTGCTCCTTCATGTAGTTAACAGGAGAATCGCAGAGCATATTCAACGGAGATTCGAAAACCACATATTCCGCCAGCTGCCGGCACCTGGTCCCCTGGCTCATCGGCTCGGACCAGACGGAGCGGTAACTTGCCCTGGTGCCGTTCCGCATAGCGCCCTGAGTATAATCCACAGGCCCGCAGATTGAGCGTATGAACGGAAAGACCACATCGTACTCCACCTGATCGCAAGTATAAGCAGGATTCTTCAGTTGCTCAAGTCCATGTACTCCTTCGAAATTCAGGACATTCGGATATGTACGGTTGAGACCGGCAGGCTTTGCTCCCCCATGGAAGTCCAGTACGACACGGTTTTCCATGGCGATGCGGGCAGCCTTGCCGTAAAACTCGTTTATCAGCTGGTCGTCCCTTCCGATAGCATCAAGCTTGAATCCTTTGATTCCCATTGAGGCATAATGGGATATTATCTTATCCATGTCTTTCTGAAAAACATAGTATCCTACCCAGAGCATCAGCCCGACGCCTTTGCCGTCAGCATAAGAGATAAGTTCTTCAAGATTGATTTCCGGAACAACAGCAAAGGCACTTCCTGCCATACGGTCATACCAGCCGTCATCAAGAACGACATATTCAATACCGTTTGCGGCGGCAAAATCTATGTAGTATTTATACGTATTATCATTAATTCCGGCGGCGAAATCGACTCCAGTTATATTATTGTCATTCCACCAGTCCCATGCGACCTTCCCGGGCTTCACCCATGAGAAATCAGAAGCGGCAGCAGGACGGGCCAATTTGTATACAAGATTATTGTCCAGCAGCTCTTTGTCTTCATCGCTTACGGCAAATACCCTCCATGGGAAATTGTCCCCGGCCTTGCATCTTGCAATATAATTTTCCCGCTCCACGACAACCTGATTGTGTCCTCCGGCCGTAACATCAGGGTCATGGCTGCCCTGACGAAGTTTTTGGGGATACGGAGCAAATACGGACTTGAGCGCCGGAGTACCGTCCCCAAACAGATACATGCCGGGATAATGCTCTATGTCAGACTCGGTTATACACATCTTTCCGCCATTTCCCATCTCGAAAAGGACTGGAAGAAAAGCCAATTTTCCGGACCGCCATTCACTGACAGGAGCATGCACGTACACATTTTCAAAAGTATTGAAGAACTGTCTTTCAAAGTCACCGTCCTTCTTTACATAAGGGATATACGCCTGTCTGTCCGTCCCGAGATTGAACTCCGTATTCTCGTCATAGACCACAATATCTTCTCCGCCTGTCGCGACAAAACGGAACGCCGCTCCATCGTCATAGGCACGAAGCACAAGGTCGTATCCGTCCTTTCCTACAAGTACCAGTTCATTGCAGACATCGGTTTCCTCCGCCCTCTTATAGACAGGTGCGGGAATCACTTCACAAATACTGCGTCTTACCGCCTTGCGTACTTTGAAGTTTTCTCCGAATTTTCCATGGTCAGTGTCCATACCGGTCACGGACTCGTCAATGAATACCTCTCCTCCATGCAACAGTCTGTAGGTAATGCGGTCAGACACACTTACCTCAAGTACGGTCCGGGAATCCGGAGAAACAACTGAGTATTGCTTCCGGGCATAAGATGTCATGCCAATAAGCGATACGGCAGCAACCAAAAGCAAATGTCTGCGCATCACTTCCTAAACTTTTTAGGACCGACACACACGTCATCTATCCTGAAGACGCAATTGTAGCCACCCTGGCGGAACCTTACGGACAGGCTTTCTTTATTCGGAAGCAAGGAAGTCTTCCTATACATGAATGTGAGTTCAGAACCTTCATCCGTCGGCAGCGGCTCAAAATCAAGGGCAGTCCATCTGATGCCGTCCTCCGACCACTCAACCACGAGGTCCATACCGTCAAAACGGCGAACACCTTTGAGCAGGGCAAAGCCGACCACAGGCTTTTTGATGGACATAGTATTTATGCCGTTAATCTGGAAATAGCAGTTGTGCTTGTCTGAGATACGCACATTGCAGCCTCTTGAAGCCTCATTCCCGAACAAATCCGTATACATGGCATTTTTAGGGGTAGCACCTGTATACTGGATCTCAGCATCTCCCTCAAAAGAAAGGCTGTATTTGCCGCTGTTGGCAAATCCGTTTTCCTCATTGAGCTCAGTTGCAGACATGACAACAGGCAAACTTCCCATCGTCTCTTCAAATTCCTGTGCAAACGCCGGCATTGCGAATGCCACGGCCGCTGCCGTCAAGATTATTTTCTTTTTCATTGCCATTATTGTTTTACTGTTATATTTCTTACGAATTCATTTGCCACAATGGAACTGTCAGTCACTTTGGTTCCATTGACAAAGACATTGGAGAGCATGACATTCTCCACAAGATGGTCACCATCGTATCCTAAAAACTGAATCGCCGGATTGGCCACTCTGTCAGCATATATATTCTCGAAAGTCACTCCGTTGATATGCCCGCGCTCTTCGCTGTGGCTCCATACTGCTTTGTTTATCCATAGGGAAATGAAATTCTTGCTTTCCTCAATGCGGATATTCCTGAACACTACGTCTGAAACAAGGGCATTGTCACAGTGATAGACTCTCATGCTCCACTCGCGTCCTTTGTCATGGATGATGTCATTGTCTTCAAACACGACATCGGTTATATCCTGGTTGATTTCAGCCCCTACGCTTATGGCATGTGCGACTTCATTCCAAAGCACATTGCCGAAAGCATGTATATGCTCACACTTGCCACCTCCCGATGTGGTCTTTATGACAATCAGGTCATCAAGAGTCCTGATGAAGCTGTTCCTTACGGTTACATTTCTGCTGTTACAGATGTCAACTCCATCTGAATTGGCACGGTACCCCAACAGTTTCACATTGTTGATGTCTACGTCTGAACTGTTCTTTACCGGCAGAGTCCACACACTTGCGTCTCTGAATATTACGCCTTCTATCGAAATGTTGCTGCCGTTCACATACATGAGGTTTGTGGTAAGAGTCCTGCACAGAGAGCCGTCGATAATTCCGCGTCCACGGACCCTGATATTGTCGCCGATAAGTGATATTACAGGAGAATATGGACCTCCCGGCTCTTTTTGGAACATCTCACCATAAAGGACAGCTCCTTCTGCTATATAAAGCGTCTGGCCTGAGCTTACGACAAGGCGGGACACATAATGTACCCCCGGACCGAAATATATGACATTCTTGTCGGACGGTGCATAATGTTCGTCTTCAACCGGATTCGCAAAGACATGAAGAGAGTGATACTCGTCACCATTTATTTCAATCGTCAGCCTGTCACCGGGGACAGCCACGAACGAAATTTCACGGCCGTTCACCTCGGCCTCAACAGCGCGCGAAGACGGCAATATTTTCACACTATGCACATCTTTGTCAGCCTTGACTTTCACAGGAGCAGGAGAATCTATATCGAAAGTACAGAATGCCGCCATTTCATAGATTGCAGCGGAGCCGGCCTTGTCATCCATACCTTTCATCCTGCTGAGACTGTCAGCCGGGGAAACTTTCAACGGATACACAGGCACTTTCTTTCCTGAGGCACGGACTTGGAAAAGATTGTTTTTGCCCCCAGGGGCCGCTGCCGAGACCAGAAGCGTCATGAACAGGAGCATCATTGGCATCAATTTCTTCATAAGCAATCATTTTTTTATAAACCTGACGGCATCCGCGACCACGATGCCATTCTCTCCCTTATTGGTGACCACCACCTTATGGGGTCCTTTCACGTCAAAATTAAAAATCCCCAGACTATGCCATAGGCCATCCACTTCCGGCTGAGCTGTCATATCGACGGAAAAACTATGGCAGCCCTTCTTGTCGAAGACCAAAACCGTGACATTTTTAGTTCTGTTGCCGGCCGGGGAATACATGATCTGCACTTCGTATCGTCCTTTGCTTTCTATGACAGGACTGAACTCAGCTTTCTTGTCTCCGTGCGGACCGGCAACCGCGAAACGATAATCGTATTTCATAAACGGACCCTGACTGGTCGAATGACTCCAGGCTTCTTCATCAAGACCTATTTCCGAATCATCCATTATGATTCCGTCGAATTGAGCTGCAGTCAGATACATGCTTCCCGGAGGAGTAAAATGCAATTTCTGGTTCTGAGCGAGAAGCATACCCTGCAACTGTGCAACATCTATGTCCTGGACCGCAATATTTCCCGAAACCGCCATCACGGCAGCATCAGCAGCTGCCTGCCCGAGCATCATATACACCGGTTCCATCCTCAACGATGCACAAATCACATGAGACGCCGACATGCAGACTGTCACCAGAAGATTGGAACACTCACTCCGTTTTGGAGTGATGGCCCTGTACGGTATTTCGTATGGCCGGTATGGAGTATACCCGAATACACCTTCCTCAAAATGCAGCCCATGCCTGTTTACTATAGAAGAAACCAGGTGACAATCAAGAAAATATGAGCCAACTGCCACAGCGTCATCCTTATACGGATTCTCCCATGCATCCTGCTGGCGCATAATATATTCTCCTCTCATCCGGCGTCCTTCCCTGATATAGAGCAGGTAAGGCCAGTTGTCATTGTCAACATACTCATCCTTCGCAAGGCCGTATCTGAGAACATCCTTGCGCAATTCTTCCGGCACTCTTTCGTCATGTCCGAGAAAATACAGCATCCCTTCCTGATAGCGGCGGTGATACAGGTCAATCGCTTCCCTCATTTCATAACCCGCGTCAGGATATGACCAGGATGCATTTATAAGATCCATGTGATTCAGATCGAACTTGTGTTCCGGCAAGGGATACAATGTAAGCACCTGCCCCAAACGGACGGCACCGCGACGCCGGATCCGGTACAGAACATTGAAATAGCGTTCGGGATCATATCCTTCAGGCTTACGGAACGGCACAAGATTATCAGGATTGTCAGTGACCGTGAGCCTGTAACAATATGCCTGGCTTCTGTTGTCTGCATGACCTTGGGCATCTTTCTCTGCCATAATTATATCCAGGGGATATTCCTCACTTATTTTCCTTACCTTCTCCAATTCTTCATCCGTATACGCCCTCAGCAGTTTATATTCTCCTACCCCGGCAGAAGACTCTCCGAATTCCTCCCTGCCCTCTCTCCCGGCAAGATAGCTGACACCGGCCTGAGCCATCAGGTCTCCTTCGTATGAAGCGTCGATGAATACCGGCGCAGAGTAAACCGTCCCGTCTTCCATTGAAACAGAGACTATACGGTCTCCGTCCTTTCTGACTGCATTCGTCTCACACAGACGGGCATGCAATATGACATCCACTCCGGCTGATGAGAGCCAGGCATCAAATATGTCTTCAGCAACTTTACACTCCAGGGAAATCTGCATCTTGTCCGGCGTTCCATAGTGCGCTCCTACGGCACGCAGAAAGTCGGCCGTATAGCCGCCCACTGTAGCCGGCCAGCCGATATCCACATTCCCGATACCGCTCGTCGTCATGCCCCCGACATGCCCGGTTCTCTCGACAAGAGCAACCTTCAGTCCGGCTTTTGCCGCCGTATAAGAGGCTATGACACCGGACGATGTGCCGCCATAGACAACAAGGTCATACTCGGCTGTCTGCGCATAAGAGCAGACAGCCAGCATTGACGCTATTATTAAAGAAAATATTTTTTCTGTTTTCATTCCTGTACAATCTGAGCTTTGACGGATATCACGATGTAGGCCGGCTTATCATTCGGAACCGCATTCACACCCATAAATGAGTCGCGGCTTCCGACCACCTCCTCAATACGGATTATGCCGGTACAGTTCGGACAGGTTGAAAGAGGTCCCGTCTTGAAGAGCAGGCAATCCCCTGCCTTGTAGTTTATCCAGTCCGGATTAGTCTTGCCCTGGGCCAGATACGACTGTACCGGAGAGCCAATCAGATCAGACACTGTGACATTATCGAAATCAAAGGCATACGCATTGGTAAGCCGCTTCATATATGTCGCATTCCTTCCGTTCCATTCCGCCGTTGCCGCCGAAAGAAGAGGGATGCTGTTTTCCCCTGCCGGGTCAATATATTGGAACCAGCTCGGGTCCTGCCCTGCACGGTCCTCATTTGCCTTCATGATACGAGTCCCGTTGTCTGCCGAGCCGCCGTTGTTCCATGCGAAATAGAAAAAGTCAATGTTCCGTCTGTTTTCCGTTTTCCAGAAATCAAAGAGACTGTATGTCTTGAAATCCCTGACAGAGAAGAAGCAATATGCCCCGCCATCATATCCGTCAAGGACAAGCGGTTCCTTGGTGTTGCGCTGCGATGCAATGACGATATTCCTGCCCAGGCGCATATCCACGAGGGTATTTACCTCAAATACAGTAAAGTGGCCGAGCCTGTCATAAACGGCAAAGCGCAAAGCATGGCTTGAATTGTCGAATGATTCTGCCTTCCAGCTGTAATCTTTCGAGAAATCAGTGGACGGGTCATAATAGCTGATGCCTATACGTTCTGTAATATCCCCGCCTTGGATATCTTTCGTAACTTTAAGGACTTCAATATACGAAAGGCCGGTTTCAGCCTCCACCTTGAAGTCAAAAATCCTGGCATCGGAGCTGTTTACAAGGATAGTTGTCTGTCCGGTATCCCCAACCGGAACAATCACAGGAGAAGGAGCCGGAATATAATTCACCGGGAGGGTCTCAATCTTCATCTTTCCGTTCGCATCAGTAGCAGTCACCTGCAGAGCTGAATATCCTTCAAAATAATCGATTTCCTTCTCAAACCTGTAAGATCCGCTGCCTGGAGTGAAACTTGGGTCCAAAACCACATCCATGACTCCGTCTGAGGTAAACATCGCCACCTTAAGGTCTGAGAGCGTGCAGGAAGAAGTCACCTCGAATACTGTATTCACCGTATTAGGATCCTCTCTCCGCTCATCAATCTCAATTTTATCTACAGGAAAAGTAATTACTGGGGCAGGAAGTATCGGGGTCACAGATACGCTGATATCCGCTCCAGCCGTGCGGCCGGCCTTGTCTTCGGCAAGTATGCTTACCTTTGTCATCCTTTCATTCCATGAAGGAGTTTCTTTCACCGAATACTGATGCCCGTCATTGAATTCATAGATATCAGCCAGAAGCGCCTTTTCATCACCTTCATGCGTGAAAACCTTAACATTCCGCAGTCCGGCCTCAGAGAAAATGACACAGACGACAGGAGTATTGTCCACCCTGTTCAAATCAGGATTCATCTCATTGAACATCAGACTGATTCTCGGCGCTCCGGTATTTGACCAATCAGGTTCATCCATTCCGCATGAAACAGCGAAAAGTCCGGAAACCGCCATACAGACCGCAGCTATTCTTTGCAATATATTTTTCATATCACTTTAAATCAATAAGGTGTAACATCTGTATCCGTCTTGCGGAACATTGAATAATCATTAAAGATATGGATTACTCCATTCACGGGCATCACATTGGATGTCACGGAGCTTATCCTCTTTGACCTGAAGTTGCTTGAGGTCTCATTGGCAACGATATTGCCGTTGGCAATCGGCGAGCCGATGGAGTTGGATGAACTTTTATTTACCTTAAGAGTCATAAGTCCCCATTCTCCGTCCAAAAGAGTCTTGACATAAATCGGCTGCACAGGAAGCTTCCTGTCCAATGAATGATATTCACCGACGACAATATGATACAGGAGCAGTCTCTTGACATCATCAACATCACAATATGAAATCTTGTCAACCTGGGCATGCGCGTTACGGAAATTCGCTATCGCCGTATTGTTAAGGAACAGATATGTAAGGCAGCTGTCGGTCTGGGAATAATAATCCGACATACCCGTATATTCCACGGCTTCCACCATCTCCGAAAGATCATCCCTTGACTGCATATACTCCCATGCCGTCATATCAACATGCGGATCAAGAGGCTGTGATTCATATTTATAATCCTTCTGAAGACCGAATCCTGAACAGGAGCAGAGCAGGGCGGCAGCCACAGACACTGCTGTCATGATATTTGCTTTCATTTTAATTCAGTTTAAATTATTAATAACCGGGATTCTGCTGATATGCCCCGTTGCAGAGATTAAGTATGGACTGGTGAATCGGGAAAAGCTCCTGATTTTCATTATCAATACCGTTTATCGGATTCATGACTTTTACCACCCTGTGGTTTCTTACCAGGTCAAACCATCTCTTGCCTTCACCGACCTGCTCAAACTGTTTCTGGTCAAGGATATAGTCGATGAGTTCATCACGTGAGGCAAAGTCGCTTAACTTAGCTGTTCTGGAACCTGTGCCCGCACGATTGAGCACAATCCGGATGAGATCAAGAGCTTCCTGCCATTTGTCAAGATTGGCCTTGACCTCGGCCTGCATCAGGACTACATCCGTATATCTGTATACAGGGTATGCCGTCTGGCAGTCAATCACATCCTGATAATTCACAGATGAACCGTTCGCCATATATTTATGCACCTGATATGTCTCCATGCTGCTCTTCGAGCCGCAAAGGTAATTCTCGAAACGTTTGTCCACCGGAGCTTTGCTTATGGAAGCCTCATAGACATTCTGAAGCTTTGGCGAGAGCACGACAGTCGAACCCTGCCCCATTCCGCAGCCGAGGACGTTCCATATAAGGCTATAGTTATTCAGCCCGGCCTCGCTTATGTTCTGGTGTATCACGAATATGAATTCGTTCGGCTCTCCATATTCATCTACTGTCGGGTTATTGTCTCCTGCCCTGTCATTGAGATGATTGACAAATGAATTCTTGAGATTGACTATATCCGGCTCGAATTTATATCTGGAATTGCTCTTGGGGGCGACAGGACTGCCGTAAGCAGACATGAACCTGTCAATTGTAGCGTCCGCGGCTTCGAAATCGCCTGCCCACATCTGAGCATCCGCAAGGATACAATACACAGCGGCACGGCTGATTCTCTTCCGCTCGACATTTGAAGGATTGATGAGTTCCTCCGCCTTCTCAAGATCCGGTATTATGACATTGCGAAGCACTTCTTCCATAGGAGTGCGTCCTTTGACTTCGGCAGCGGCGATATTGTCAACCGGTTCCAGATAGACAGGAACCGCGCCCCATACACGGACTGCATAGAAATAGCAGAGCGCCCTCATGGCGTATGCCTGGGCAAGATAGTCATCCTTCAGGACCTGGTCGGTAATCTCGGCTCCGGGAATGTTCCGGATTGCGAAATTAGTGTTGCTGATGACCTTGTAAAGACTTGCCCAGCTGGTACAGGCAAGGTCAGTCGTCATCTGGTTCAGGATAAGGTTCCTGAACTCTGACGGAAGTTCCTGATAGAGGACGAAGTTGTCAGAACGCATTTCGCCCCATGAAAACCAGTTGCTCCTGAGAGCAGTCCGAAAGGAAGAGTATATTTCAGCTATTCCGGCATTGACATCGCGCTGATTCTTCCACATCCGGTCTTCCGGAATTTCGCTCACAGGATCCAGATTTATGAAGGAACATGAGCAGGCAGCTGCTGCAAGCATGATTGCCATTGTATATTTAAAGATATTTCTCATATTGCATTAGAAATTTAAGGTGAGACCAAGTCCGTATTCCCTGTTGCGCGGGAATCTGTTGGTATCCATACCTATAGAAAGTGCGCTATAGGAAGAGAATTCAGGATCATATCCGCTGTAGGATGTAAATGTCAGGGGATTATTGACATAACAATATATATTCATGCCTTTCATCTTCATCTTGCCTGCAACGTCAGGCCGGAATCTGTATGTAAGGCGAATGTTCCTGATTTTCCAATATGAGCCGTCCTCAATATAGAATGAGTTGACACTCCTTGTATTCTGGTATTCATCCGAGTAAGGACGAGGATAATCTACGTCGTCTCCCTGCCTGACCCAGAAGTTATTCACGACATTTATGGTCGGGGTTGTTGACCATGCCTGCATGCTTGCCTGGTCCTGGTTATAGCGGGCAAAATTATAGATCTTGCCGCCGAAGGAGAAATATGATGCTACGGAAAGAGTCCACTGCCTATATCGCAAGTTGACATTAAGGCCTCCCGTAAGGTATGGCTGGGCATTGCCGAGAATCATACGGTCATTGTCATTGATGATGCCATCCCTTGTGTCAGGATTCTCATCCCAGTTTATGTCTCCTCCGCGGAACGGTTTTCCGCTTGGAAGACATTTCTGGTGCACTTCCCCGTCATAGCGTGCTCCGTCAAGCTCATAATGGTCAAACTTGCCGCTCTCCGCAAATACCGGGACAAGCTGCTTCCAGTCGGCTGTGAACGCGTTGCTTTCGTCATAGCGGAATACACCGAGATATTTGTAGCCGTAGAAGTCCCCGAGAGGCCTGCCTTCAGAAATATACCAGTTGTCACCATGTATGTAATTCACGTGATTGGCAAGTTCCCTGACAGTATTGCGGCTATATGTAAGATTGGCGTCAACATGGAGATACCAGTTTCTTTTATTTATAAGTGTACCCTTGAATGCAAACTCGACACCATGGTTGGTGATTGAACCGATATTCTTGCGGACCGTATTAAAGCCCCATTCTTTTGGTATCTCATAATTTGCAAGAAGATTGTCCGTTATCTTGTCGAAATAATCTACCGTCACCTGATATCTGCCCTGACGGAATGAAAGATCAAGTCCGGCATTGAATTGTCTTGTCCTTTCCCATCCGAGGTCATTGACTGCAATCCTGGAAGGAGTCACGCCTGCAATGCCGTCATAAATGCCCCCTACCTGATATGTAAGCTGAGAGTCGAAATCACCGATGGCCTCATTTCCTGTAATACCGTAACTTGCCCGAAGCTTTGCATCAGAAAGTCCCAGGGCCTTCTTTACCTTGCCCATGAATTTCTCGTCAGAGAAGCGCCATGCAAGTGATGCTGACGGGAAAAATCCGATTTTCTTGTCAGGTGCAAAGCGGGAAGAGCCGTCTGCCCTTATATTGGCGGACAAAAGATATCTTGACTTATAGTTATAAGTAAAACGGGCAAATCCGGACATCATGGAGTGGATTGTCTCTGTTGTCCCTGTGGCAGTAAGGTCAAAATTAGCCGCGAAAGCATTCATTGTATAGACAGCATCCGTTGCGGAGTCTTTTCCTTTGAAATATTCAACAGCGGTTTTCCATGACTGGAGAGAAAATCCTGCCATTGCAGTAAAGTTATGCACATCATTGAGCGAATAATTCCAATTAAGATAATTTTCGTTCATCCAGTCAAAAGTCATTGTGCTGCGATGCTGTCCGCTGTTGGTACGGTACTGGTCACTCAATGCCGTCGGACGCATATAAGTGTATCTGACAAGACCGAAGTTCGCATTAAGGTTGCTCGTCCATTTGAAATGTTCATTGAAATTGATGTCAAGATATTGGAATAAGTTCATCCTGTAGTACTCGTTGAAATTAGTCTGCAGACTGGCAGAAAGAGGGCTGATTCCCCAGAGAGTGCCGATAAGAGTCCCGTCAGGATAATAAAGCGCAAGCGTGGGCTTACGTGACAGTATGCTGTTCAGATACCCGGCCTCATCCACACCGTCCTTGCGTGCATAGCTGGCATTTATTTTCGTCCCGACACTGATGATGTCATTTGCTTTATAATCTGCATTCAAGCGGACTGAAATACGGCGGAAGTCGGTTTTCCTTATAATGCCCTGCTCATTGTAGAAGCCTCCCATGAGCATATATTTCAGTTTTTTGCCGGCACCGCCGAAACTCAGGTCCAGCTGGTCCTTGTTTGCTATCCGATATGCAATCTTCTGATAATCATTATCATTGTTCAGCAGAGCGTTATACGGATCCCCAAGCTGGGAATCAAGCACATTGATTACTGCCTGAGACACAATCCCGGCTCCTTCACCCCTTGCATACTCCATATATTGCCCCTGCATCTCCCTGTACTGGGCCGCATTAATCTGAGGAAGCTTATGAGTAAGGTTGGCAAGGGAATGCTGGTATCTTATCTCAAGAACGGGATTGCTCTCTTCACCGCGCTTGGTAGTGACAAGGATGACACCATTGGCAGACCTTGCGCCATAGATTGCAGCAGAAGCAGCATCCTTCAGCACCTCGATAGACTCGATGTCATACGGGTTAATCTGGTCGATATCCGTACTCGGCACACCGTCTACCACCCACAGGGGACCGACTCCCGCATCATTCATTGTAGATGTTCCACGGATTATGACTGAAGACCCTTCACCAGGCTGGCCGGATCCGGATGTGACTTGCACACCTGCCGCCGTTCCCTGGAGCACATCATATACATTAGTAGGCATCATCAGTTCTATATCATTCTTGGAGACTGAGACAATGGAGCCGGTTATATCCCTCTTCCTGGTCGTTCCATAACCGATTACAACCGTTTCCTCAAGAATGCTTGAAGCATCTTCCATCACGACATCAAGTCTTTCCGCAACACCGGCAATTCTGTCGACATCTTTGAATCCGAGGAAACGGAACTGGATAATGTCTTCAGGTCCGGTCACCCCGATTGTGTAGTTTCCGTCAGAATCTGTAATCACACCCTTTCCGGTCCGTGTGTTCAGCACGGTCGCTCCTGCCAAAGGCCCGGGCTGAAACCCTTCCGCCGTAACAGTTCCTTTCAGAGTTCTTGCAACTGGAGTCCTGCCGTCTTTGCCCTGGGCATAGGACTCAAACTGTACAGCCATGCAAAGCAGGGAAAGCAGCACAAACAGAGACAATACTCTTTTGAACAAATTTTGATTTTGGTCCATAGTGTTAAAGTTATTGAATATGGGTTACACTTAGTCCTGTTCATCCAATATTCCATTGCAGATGGTTATTCCGTCAAATTCCCGGCACAATAAGTACGGAAATCCGGAAGATAAGCAAACAGTGACATTAACGTGGTCTTCTGAAAGTGACACGTCAAAGTTACACTCACCGCATTAGCAAGAGACTTAACAAAAGAATTAATGCTGATTTTTTTTCAGAAATTCACTGAAACCGGTCCCGAATTGCTCGCCCATGACCGTATTGTACTCATCAATGAAATGCTCAAACACAGATTTGGCTGTTCCTGCTTTTCCCATAGAGATATATGCCCGGCATTTCATCATAACGGCTTTTTCATCCAAAGAATCAAACTTCAGCCTGGCATCGGCAACCTTTACGAGCCGCTCAGGAGAAGATACGTCAGATACAATGCCAGAAAGAGCGGAGATGACCATATCTGCATATCCGGCCTTGAACGAATCCATCCAATCAAAATGGTACTCCGGGAGCAAAGGGCCACGCATTGCGGCACTGATGATGTCATCGCACCTGCCAATCCTGATCCGGCGCACGGCAACCATGTAATCACACAGGCCAGACTCATCTTTAATAGTCCAGACTCCCGTATCAGACACTATTGATATATCTCCGATTCCGGCCAGGAGTTTTCTCAATTTCCTGACATTTACCCCTTTATTATTATTGAAGCTGTCATCGGATTTATCAGGCCACAGCAATTCTTTGAGCATGGCATTCGTAAGCCCGTTCTTCTCTGCCGTATAAAGTACAAATATCGAAAGCAGCTGAAGAAGTATCGGAGAAAACGATGATGTTATATCTGCTCCATTCTTATCAACGGCATGAAAACCTCCCAGCATGTAAATGCCCGGAGATTTGCGTCCGGCATCAGCAGAAACAGGCTCCGGTTCAGATATGACCGCCTCCGGTTCCGGCTCCGGATTGATTTCCCCGGCAGCCCGTCTTGGCCTGCGGCGTCTTATGGAGAGCCATATTCCTGCCAGAAGCAAGACAGATGCAATAGGCAGCAATATCAGCTTCAAGTAATCGGAACAAGTCTCCGTACAGACAGCAACAGGATTTCCGAGGACATAGATATCAGCCTTATACTGACCGCTTTCCGACCTGTAGCACAATATTGCAAAAAACAGGTTGCTTTCTTCATTATAACAGAAACGCGCTTCTGAACACGTATCAGCAAATCTGTAAGGAATAGAAGATACCAGCGTCTTGGAAGTACCATCCCCAATATTGAATCTTGTAAGGCTTAGGCTTGATTCCGTGGCTTCAGGATTGTACAGCAGGGCCAGAAAAGAATTTCCATTTTCCTCAAACACAAGGTCCCTTGCCGGCACACAACTCCTAAGCAATGGATTTTGCCACAAGGTATGCGAAGTTCCTGCAACAGGATCAATCTCTATAAAATCATCATAGTATTGGGTGCCGAGTTTCTGGAGTCCCGCCGCATTGCCCTTTCCTCCCAAGACATAGATTCTGCCGTCCTTTGCAGCTGCTCCGGCCAGATACCTCGGGGCCACACCTTCAACAGACAAAGAATCAACAAGCTCTCCCGATGGTGTCCACGTGAAAATTTTATCGGAATACCTGTGCTGGCCATAGCCGAACATCTGGTAACATACGCCATCAATATACACAGTGTTATGATGAAGATGAACAGACACGCTTTTCTTTCCGTTGGGTGCAGTCCATTCATTTGCCATCAGGTCATATCGGATGAAGCTTCCTGTTTCCATGTCTGCGTAACAAAGTGTACCGTCCTGCAGGCACAGGAACTCCCCTGCGACATTGCGCAAATTCATATCCGTCGAATAGCTGTATCTTGCATTCTTCACAGCTGCTGCATCACACTCTACAATCTGGCCTGAAGATATTATATAAAACTTAGAAACATCACGGGAAACACAAACATAGCCTTTTGACTGAAGGTCAAATGACCATACCTTTGTCCAACTGTCATTAAGTACACTTATAAA
>CAMWUW010000040.1 GCA_947177525.1 uncultured Bacteroidales bacterium
ATTTGTGGAATGTCACTAACTGCCTGCCGGAGATGGATGATGATGCGGGTACGGGACTTGTCCCTGTCAACACCGAAAGGGGTAGACAGCTGCTTGAGGGGCTTGCGCTTCGTGAGATTGACCATGGGGCTGCCGTCGGAAACAACGGAGGTTTTGCCGTGCATTCGGCTGTGCCGGAAAGAAGGGAGGAATTTTTTGCCGGCCTTGATTCCGCTCCCTGTCTTCACGGTTATATGTCAGAATTTGTAAAAAAGGAATCTTGGGCAAGAAGGGCTGGAAAGTCACTGCGCAGACTTGCCGGTCTTTTGAAAAGGAGGATAATGGGATGAGAACAGCAATTTTGACACTCCCGCTGCATACAAATTATGGCGGAATACTGCAGGCCTATGCTTTGAGACGCGTGCTTATGGAAATGGGGCACGAGGTTACTGTGCTTGACCTTGAGGACAAAATGCCGCTTCCGGAGCGTTGGAAGGCACCGGCTGTATATGCCAAAAGGGCACTGTTGCGCATAGTCCGTGGAAGTGCCGCCCCTGAAGTGTTCCGTGAACGCAGATACCGCCGTGAATTGCCTGCAGTCTCGTCCCGTCTGGAAGACTTTGTGCGTGAAAATGTGCGCCCGAGAGTCCTTGGGTCCTATCGTGATATCCGGGAGGGAGAGTATGATGCTTTTGTTGTCGGAAGCGACCAGGTGTGGCGCCCGAGATATTTCGGAAAAATAGAAGATGCGTTTCTCGGGTTTGCGGAGGACTGGAAATTGCGCCGTATTGCCTATGCCGCGTCATTCGGAACGGATGAGCTTGAATTCAGCCACGAAATGCTTGTGCGGTGTGCCGCACTGCTCGAAAAGTTTGATGCGGTCTCTGTCCGCGAGAGCGGTGCTGTCGACATTTGTGACGAGTGGTTCTGCTGCGGCAGGGCTGTACATGTCCTGGATCCTGTGATGCTTCTCGGAGCGGATGTATATACATCTTTGTTTTCCGGAGTCTGCATGCATCCTGCCAAAGGCAGGGTCGTGACCTACATCCTGGACAGTTCTCCATACAAAAGCAATGCGGCAGAATTCATTTCACGCACATTCGGAATGGGCATATATGATGCATCTGTGCATCCTTATGACAGGGATGTGCCTTTGGAAGAAAGGATTGTACCTCCTCTGGAAGAGTGGCTTTCATGTTTTGCGGATGCCGGTTTCGTTGTCACGGATTCTTTCCATGGATGCGTGCTCTCAATATTGTTCCACAAGCCTTTCATTGCCGTGGGCAATCAGCTGCGCGGCAATTCCCGGATAAGTTCTCTTCTTGACATGTTCGGACTTGGACAGAGGCTCGTGCACGGGATTGACCCTGATGATGACGGAAAATTTTTCATGGAGGGCATTGATTGGGATGATGTGGACAGAAAACTCATGGCGGCGCGGAAAAGTTCAATGGATTTTCTGAGTGGTGCATTTGCGTGATTCATACATTAATATATATGGACAAGAACAAAATAAGTATAATTATACCGGTTTACAATGCTGAGGATTATCTGGACCGGTGCATAGGCAGTATCCTTGACCAGAACTGCAGTTCCTATGAAGTTATCCTTGTGGATGACGGCAGCACTGATTCCTCGCCTCTTATATGCGACAGGTATTCTTCGTCTTCACCAAGATTCAGAACTGTCCACAAGACAAACGGTGGAGTCAGCTCGGCGCGCAATGCCGGCCTTGACATTGCCGAGGGGGAGTATATCATGTTTGTTGACTCGGACGATGCTCTCCTTCCCGGTGCCCTTGCGTCCATGACGGAAAATGACAACGGTGAGGATCTTGTGATCGGAGGATATACGGCGTATGTGTCAGGTGTTCCTGTCAAAGATGTCCGCCCTATGCGTGCAATGTCATTCAGCGGAAATTGTATGCCGGATTTTTTTGAGGAAAACATAAGGCGCAATTGTGAAATGCTGGATGCGCCGTGGGCAAAGCTGTTCCGCCGCAAGGCCATCGGGAGTCTCCGGTTCTGCAGGGAACTGAACTATGCTGAGGACAAATTGTTCCTTTTCAGCTTTATGGCCTCATGCAGCTCTGCCCGTACCTGTCCATTGCCTGTATATGCCTATCATCTCCGCGCCGGCTCTTTGGGAAGCGATGTGTACTCTGACAGACATCTTATGCAGTTGAGGCGTTTTCTGCCATTGTATTCAGATGTCCTGGGAAAGCTTTCAGCAAAATACCCTTCATGCGTGAAGGTCGGGATGCTTTATCACAAGGACCTTGTAGGACGGTATGTCTGCAGGATTCTCGGCATATTCGCTTCCCGCAGAAGCCATCTGCTTAATAAAGACTACATTGCATGGACTTATTCGCTCATGGATGCAGACGGCAGGCTCGGTGTGTTCTCTCTGCGTCCGGGGCAGATTTTCAATATCCTGCTGTACAAGGCCGGCAATGTTGACCTTTCATTGCGCGTGTACCGTCTTACTTCAAGAATCTGTTCCATATTCCATGCATGACAACATGAAGATAGCTGTGATTTTTGAAAGCAGCCCTTTTGACCGGAAAGGGCTTTTCAATGCTGTTCACAACCGCATAACACATCTGGCTGCGGCAGGAGAGGGGATATGTACGGTTGATGCCTTCTGCATTCATTCCTATGACAATGCATTTACGCGCAGAGTGCGCTATACACCCGAAGTGACACGTTCGGACACGGCATCTGTCGAAGGCACGACATACAGGATGCTTTGGTACAGGTTCTCCATAATTGATCATGTCCTGTCTGGAAAACTTCATCTCAAGCCGCTGTTCTTTCCTTATTTTGTGGACAGTGCCGCCTCCTGCCTGAAAGGCTATGACGTCATTGCAGCCCATTCTTTTGCTGGAGCTGCAGTGGCATACGCTGCCCACAAGGCCTACGGCATGCCTTATTATGTATCCTGGCATGGTTCTGATGTGCATACTCACCCCAGGAGGAATCCTCTTGTGCTTGACAATACGCGCAAGTTCATGGAGGCGGCCGCATGTAACTTTTTTGTGAGTTCGTCGCTTCTGGAGGCTTCCGGATATATAAGCGATTCCGCATGCAAGAAAATTCTCCGCAACGGTGTGGCCGAGTCATTTATAAAGCTTCCGGATTCTGAAAGAAAGAAGCTGAGGGAGCGTTTTGGGGTCACTCCCGGAAAGAAAGTCGTGGCCTTTGCCGGAAATCTTGTGGCAGTCAAAAACGTTACGGTGCTTCAGCCGCTGTTCCATGCAATTCAGACTGGATTTGACGGTGAAATCGAATTCTGGATAATCGGTGACGGTAAGCTGAGAGGCAAGATTGTGCCTCCGCTTATCCGCGACAAGACAATCACAGTAAGGTTCTGGGGAAATGTTTCTTCCGGAACAATGCCTGCGATGATGAATTGCATTGACCTGCTTGTCATGCCGAGCCTGAATGAAGGACTTCCGCTTGCTGCGGCTGAGGCTCTGAAGTGCGGTGCCGCAGTCATCGGTTCTGCAGCAGGAGGCATACCTGAAGTAATAGGTGATGAGTGTGCTGTGCCGTTAGGGCCGTCTTTTGTTGAGGATATGGCGGCATTGGGATGCAGACTTCTTGCGGAAGGGGCATCCGGACAAGTGCCTGGGAATATGGACTGGAATAAAACGGCGGCTGCCGAACTCGATTTTGTCCGGCAGCTGCTGTAGGTCTTTATTTTTGTTCTTTTTTGCGCCTGAGCCAGGTGTCAAGTGTCTCCAGCACTTCTTGCCAGACTTTTTCCTTGTTCCTCTCGTTCAGGATTTCATGCCTCATGCCGTCGTATGATACGGATGATACATTCTTGTAGCCGGCATCCCGCATAGCATCCACTGCTTTCCCGAAATCCTTGTCGCTTGTCCTGCACGGGTCGTCTTTTCCGGAAATGAACAGTACCGGAATTGAGCTGTTGCCGAGTTTCCATCCTTTGGGAGAATAGCAGTCCTGCATAAGCCCGAAAAGATTGATGAATCCGTTTGCCGTGAACTGATAGTTGCACAGGCCGTCTGCATTGTATGCCTTTACAACTTCCGGATCTGAGCATATCCATGAGTTCGGGCCTTCGTTCCTGAATCTGTCATTGAATGAGTCAAAGCCAATTCTCTGTATCATCTTCGGACGGTATTCCGGACCTTTCGCCCAGGAGAATATTCTTGCGAGCAGCCGGCCTGCCCCTGCACCGGGATTTTTGCTCGGACTTCCGCATACAATCAGCCCGTCTATTCTGTCGTCATATCTTTTGGTGAATGACCTGACTGCCATTGAGCCCATGCTGTGCCCGAAAAGGAAAAGCGGAAGTCCCGGGAATTCTTTGCGTATATAGCCATTTACCAGAAGGATGTCGTCCACCAGAGCCTTCCAGCCTCCTTCGTAGAAAAACCCGAGATGCTCTCCTGACCGTACAGATGCTCCGTGGCCCCTGTGGTCATGGATTGCACATATATATCCTGCCGAGCACAGGTATTCCATAAAAGGCAGGTATCTTTCTTTATATTCGCACATTCCGTGTGAAAACTGCACTATCGCCTTTGGAGATGCCGCTGTTTCCGTGCCGCTGTCCGGGGTGCAGACCATCAGGCTGAGCTCCAGTCCGTCGTGCATTGATCTGAGGGTTGTCTTATTTATTTTCATATCGTCAAAATTTATTGCCGGTTCAATATGTCCCGGTCTGGAATTTTCTGCTTTTGAATGACTTTGGCACAGGTGTCGAGAAATTCATTTCCTTTCCTGTCCACGGATGTATGAATGACAGGGTGCGCGCATGCAGTGCAAGTCTTCCTATGGGGCTGGTCCTGGCTCCGTATTTCCTGTCTCCGGCCACCGGGCATCCCAGTACGGCACAATGTATTCTTATCTGGTTCTTGCGTCCTGTCTCCAGTTCGAATTCTACAAGTGAATAGCCTGACTTTTTGTTCGGTCCGTCATCATCCGGCCTGCGGAGAACCTTGTAGTGCGTCACTGCCTTTTGGCCGCCGTTGTCCACAGGAGACGAATACATTACCAGACTGCGCGGGTCTTCTTTCAGCCAGCTTGTGACTGTGCCCTCATTGTTATGCGGGCTTCCTTCCGTGACGGCGACGTATGTACGGGCCGTGACTGCATTGCTCCAGTTGCCCTGCAATGCTTCTTTGGTGTCCTGGTCCTTTGCAAAAACCAGAAGTCCGGAAGTGTCCCTGTCTATTCTGTGCACGATGAATACGCGCGGGCGCATACCCCTTGTCCTTTTATATGAGGTGTCTCTTACGTAGTCGGTAAGCATTGAATATGCTGTGACTTCACCCTGCCTTCCTGTCGACATGGTAAGCATGCCGCTGGGCTTCTCGATAACGAGAAGCCAATTGTCTTCGTAAACTATCCTGATTCCGTCACTGCTGTTTCGCCTATATGCGCGGCTTGCCTCTTTTCTCATATAAATTAGGTGTTTTTGCCCTGCAAATCTAAGAATATTTTTGACTATCTTTGCAAATTGTGTGCTATTGTGCAAGCTGTTGATATGGAAGGTAAAGCGACAATATGGGATCCTTTGAGGAAGAAAAATGTCGCGCTCACTCCTGAGGAGAGGGTGCGTCAGTGGTGCATCGGAATACTTTCCGGCAGTTTGGGCGTCCCCATGCACATGATGATGAGCGAGGCAGCATTTAGTCTTGGCAAAAAACGCTACAGGGCAGATATCCTTATATATGACAGGAAGGTGCGCCCGCTGGCCGTGGTGGAGTGCAAGAGGCCGGAAGTCGTGCTGGACAGGGAAGTGCTGGACCAGGCTGTCAGGTATAATATGGTGCTTAATGTAAAATATATAATAATAACGAACGGCGTCAGCACATTTTCGTTCCGGCGCGAATCAGGGGCAACGGGGAAATATGTTCCGGTATTCAATGTCCCTGAATATGGTAAAATGCTTGAAGAACAGGCCTGTGATGATGCATGCATTGTCCGGGACGGATTGTATGGAGATAATAATTAAATAATAATCAGATGTCAGCGACAATAACAGATGGCTTTCTTGACCACAGGATATTTCATATAATATCAGATGCCGCAGCAGAGCTTGGGGTACGTGCTTTCGTCATCGGAGGCTATGTGCGTGACTGTTTCCTCGGGCGCCGGAGCAAAGATATCGACATTGTTGTGGAAGGCAGCGGAATTGCCCTTGCCGAGGCCGTAGGCGCTAAAGTGCACAGCAATGTTTCCGTATTCAGGAATTTCGGTACGGCAATGTTGCGTTTCCAGGGTATTGAGGTGGAGTTTGTCGGTGCGCGCAAGGAATCCTACAGACGGGATTCACGCAAGCCTATAGTCGAGGACGGTACGCTGGAGGATGATCAGCTGAGACGGGATTTCACTATCAATGCAATGGCCTTCAGCCTCCAGAAGGAAGATTATGGTGCGCTTGTGGATCCTTTCGGAGGGATACGTGATCTTGCGGCAGGAATAATACGCACTCCGCTGGACCCTGACACGACATACAGCGATGACCCTCTCAGAATGGTGCGTGCGATACGGTTTGCCACGAAATTGACGGACGGGCAGATGGAATTCAGGATTGTGGATGAGTCGCTTGATTCCATAAGGCGCAATTGTTCCAGGATGGAGATTCTTTCAAAGGAAAGGATTGTGGACGAACTGAACAAGATACTTGTCACCCCAAGGCCGTCAATCGGTTTCCGCCTTATGGATCAGACCGGGCTTTTGGATTATGTGCTTCCGCAGCTTGCCGGGCTCAAGGGTGTCGAGACTGTTGACGGTAAAGGGCATAAGGATAATTTTTCCCATACTCTGGAAGTGCTGGACAATGTTGCGGCCGCTGAGGAGGAGGCTATCGGGCTCGGTTTGCTGAAAGATTATTTTTTTGAGGACGGAGAAGAGGCTGATGCCGTGCGTACTGCACCGAATGTGTGGCTGAGATGGGCGGCATTGCTTCATGACATCGCGAAACCGGCTACGAAAAGGTATGACAGGGAGCTCGGATGGACTTTTCATGGACATGAGGTCGTCGGGGCGAGGATGGTGCCCAAGATTTTTGCCGGGCTGAAAATGCCGCTCAATGAGAAAATGAAATATGTACAGAAGCTTGTCAATCTGCATCTCAGGCCTATAGCTCTCGTTACTGAAGAAGTCACGGATTCTGCTGTGCGCAGGCTTCTGTTTGATGCCGGCAATGACATTGATGACCTTATGCTTCTGTGCAATGCCGACATAACCTCCAAGAATCAGCGTAAGGTTGCCCGCCTGAAGGCCAATTTTGAGCTGGTGAAGGCAAAGCTGGTTGAAGTTGAGGAGAAGGATGCCGTGCGCAATTTCAAGAATCCTATAACGGGTGATTATGTCATGGAACTTTTCGGGATAGAGCCGTGCAATTTAATAGGCCAGCTGAAGGAAGGTGTGAAAAATGCCATACTGGACGGGAAGATAGAGAATACTTTTGAGGCTGCCGATGCCTTTATGAGGGAGCAGGCTGCCGGAATGGGACTGTTTCCTGTCAGGTGACAATGGGACATATCGAATCATATTTGTCATACGTGAAGGATGTACGGCGTTACTCGGACAGGACCGTTGCCATATATGGTGATGTGCTCGGCAATTTTGTCCGTACGGTATGTATGGAAGACGCCGGGGATGAGCCTGGGGATGATGTTCTTGTCAATTGTCTGACTCCGTCTTTTATACGCCGTTATGAGGTGGCTCTTCTGGACGGTATGTCAATGAAACCTAAGACTGTCAATCTTCATCTTTCTGTCTTGAGCGGATTCTGCAGATTTCTTATGAAGGAAGGTGTGCTGAATTCCAATCCGGTAAGGCTGGTTCCGCGTCCCAAGACGGAAAAGCGTCTGCCTGTGTTTTATAAAGGTGATGCAATGGAGACTTATTTCCGGGACAGTGACGTGTACGCCTCGCGCGGGCTTCTTGACAGTTTCCGCAGCTGCCATGATACAGCCCATGGAAAGGAGTTGTACAAAAGGCGTCTTGCAAGGGTTGTCGTTTCAGCTCTGTATTGTCTTGGACTGCGCCGTGCCGAGCTTGTCGGAATGAATGTGGGCAGTGTGGATTTTGGCCGAAAAATTGCAAAAGTTGTCGGAAAGGGAGACAAAATGAGGGAAATTCCCATGACGGCTTCCTTGTGTGAAGAAATTTTATTATATTTGGAAGCAGTTGAGGTGATGACCGGCGGGAAAAGATCTGTGAAAGAGCCTTTGTTTGTCACTTATTCCGGAAGAAGACTGTATCCGGTCTATGTGGACAGAGTTGTGAAGGAAGAGCTTGGTGCTGTCAGGGGCATTACGGGGCGCAGGTCTCCGCATGTGCTCCGTCATTCGATAGCCACCGGTCTTCTGAATGAAGGGGCTGACCTTAATTCAATAAAGGAGATGCTTGGACATTCTTCATTGGCGGCGACACAGGTCTATACCCACAGCAGCATTGCCCGACTGAAGCATATTTATGAATCAGCCCATCCAAGGGCAAAAAAACGGAGGTAAAAATGGACATTAGGGTACAATCCATCAAGTTCAATGCAGACCAGAAATTGTTGGACTTTGTAGAGAAGAAGTTCTCAAAATTCGAGAGATTCAATGATGCCATAAGTGGAGTTGACGTGGCCCTTTCCCTGCTTCCTGACCACGACAATAAGAACGTGAAGGTGCAGGTGGGCATTCCGGGCAGCACTATTGTGGTGGAGAGGAATGCAAAGACCTTCGAAGACGCCATAGTTGATTGTGCGGACATCATCAAGGAAAAACTTGTGAGAGCAAAGGAAAAGAAAATGTAATATCAGCTTTCTGAAGGCAGCGGACTGCAATTGCTTTGCGGGCCGCTGTCTTTTTGTATAATTAACTAATACTTATTTTTATGAAAAAAATCATTTAGGCTTTTGCTTGTGCATCACGAGATATGCGACTCCTCATATACTCCGGTGAAGTTTTGTTCTCTGTTTTTTGAAAAGATGCCTGCCGGCTCCGGAGAACAGGACTGCCGACGGCTTGAATGGGCTGTCGGGGCGGGAAATCAGGAAATAGGGATTTGGCCGATATTTGGGCGAATCCCTATTTTGATGTCAATTTTGGCGGATTGCAGGTATATGTGTTCTCTAAAATTGCTATCTTTGTCAAATTATGGCAAAAGGATTTGTTGATACGGACACTCTTTGCAGAGGTATAGTTGAGGACGTCAGGAAAGGCGTCTTCAAACCCGTATACCTGTTGATGGGGGAAGAACCTTATTATGTTGATATGGTTTGCGATGCGATTCTGGAGCATTGTCTTGACGAGAGTGAGAGGGACTTCAACCAGACAGTCTGCTATGGGGCCGATGTGAATGCGGATGCGGTAATAACTGCTGCGCGACGGTATCCTATGTTTGCCGAGAGGCAGCTGGTCGTGGTCAAGGAGGCGCAGATGATGAAGGGCCTTGAGGACCTTGCCGTCTATTGCCAGAAGCCGCTGGAGTCTACTGTGCTTGTGATTGCAATGCATGGTGCCGGAGCAGACAAGAGGAAGTCGCTTTATAAGACTGTCTCAAAGATGGGCGTTGTCGTGGATTCACCTGTCTTGAGAGACTATGAGATGCCGCGCTGGATTGCCATGTACTACAAGATGCGCGGCCTTGGCATTGCGCCGGATGCCGCTGCCCTGCTGGCTGAACATGCCGGGACTGATTTGGGCAAGATTGCCGTCGAGACGGAGAAGATGCTTAAGAATCTTCCTGAAGGCACTGCCGGCGTGACTGCGGCCGATATTGAAAAGAATGTCGGCATAAGCCGCCAGTTCAGCATATTTGAGCTGACCAAGGAACTGTCGGCAAGAAATGCCCCAAAGGCACTGCGTATTGCCGCCTATATAGGTTCTTCCGCAAAGTTTGCCATGCCGATGGCTGTCAGTGCTTTGTATATGCATTTCAACCGCATACTGAAATATGGTGCCCTGCTTGCATCCGGACAGCGGCCGGACAACGGGATGAAGGCCAAGGTGCTCGGTGTGAATCCGTATTTCTTTGCAGAATATGATGCTGCCGTGCGCAATTATCCGGTAAGGAAGTGCATGTCTGTGATTGCCTTGCTGAAAGAGTACGACTATAAAGGGAAGGGCGGTGACATTGGAGAGGCTTCGCCGGAAGAACTTATGGTTGAGCTTACGGCAAGGATTCTTAATGTATGACGCATATTCTGATGCACGGTGCCTTATATAAGATTTAGATAAAGATAAATATTGATGACAATGGGAATAATCCAATGTAAAGATGTATGCAAGAGCTTCGGTGAGAAAGTGGCTCTTGACCATGTGTCGGTTGACATTCCTAAGGGACAGATCTTCGGTCTGCTCGGTCCTAACGGAGCAGGAAAGACCACGCTGATAAGGATAATCAACCGCATCACGATTCCTAACGGCGGTTCAGTGCTTTTTGACGGCCGTCCTATAACTCAGGATGATGTGGAGAAAATCGGTTATCTGCCTGAAGAGCGCGGACTTTACCGTAAGATGAAAGTCGGTGAGCAGGCCATGTACTTCGCCCGTCTGAAGGGCATGAGCTACAGGGAGGCTTCCAATGAACTGAAACAGTGGTTTGTCCGCTTCGGGATAGAAAGCTGGTGGAACAAAAAAGTTGAGGAACTTTCCAAGGGAATGGCACAGAAAGTACAGTTCATAACTACTGTTGTCCACAAACCGTCTCTTCTTATTCTTGATGAGCCGTTTTCCGGCTTTGATCCGGTCAATGCCCAGCTTATACGTGAAGAGATTCTGCGTCTTAAGGAAGAAGGTGCGACGATAATCCTCTCAACGCATAATATGGAGTCTGTAGAGGAACTCTGTGACAATATTGCCCTTATCAACAAGTCACATGTCGTGATAACCGGAGGAGTGGACGAGATACGCCGCAAGTATGGAAACAATAACGTGGAGCTTGTATATACGGGTGATGCGTTGGAGTCTGCAGAGGGAATGTTTACTGTGCTTTCAGATGAATATGACGGAGGACGCCATACCGCTGTGGTGGCTTTGGAAAAGGAATGCAGCGGGAATGCAGTGCTTTCCAGGCTGATAGAGAACGGTGCTGTCGTCAATTCATTCAAAGAACTTGTCCCGAGGATGAACGACATTTTTATAAAGTTAGTGACAGAGGAGGAATAGGCCATGAAATTCAGAAACATAAAGACAATAATAGGACGTGAATATCTGACTCGCGTAAAAAAGAAGTCATTCCTGCTGATTACTTTCCTTGGCCCTGTGTTTTTTGCGGCCATAGCTGTCGTGCCGAGCCTTATAATGTTTTTTGCCGAAGACAAGGGCAAGCAGGTCGGTGTGGTGGACCAGTCGGGAATAGTCATGGAAAAGTTTGCCGATTCGGAGGCTGTGTCATATACCGACTATTCCTCTCAGCCGGCAGACAGTGTGAAGGCAAGATTTGAGGAACTCGGACTTGACGCTCTTGTAGTGATTTCCCCGATAGATTCAGCTTCAAGGTCCGTGACAGTATCTGCCTATTCATTGCAGCCGCTGAGTGTTGACATGAAGGAGTCCATCGCTTCCAAGGTAGATGATGCCGTCGAAGACTGGCGTCTGACGCTTTATGATGTAAGTGATCTGCGCCAGATAATGGATGAAGTGAAGTCGGATGTATCTGTTGCTACATATACTTTGGGCAAGGACGGTGAGGAGCGTTTGTCTTCTTCAGAACTGTATATGATAATTTCCCTGTTGCTTTCCATGGTAATATACATGTTCATAGCAATGTTTTCGGGCATGGTCATGCAGAGTGTTATTGAGGAGAAGGCCAGCAGGGTAGTGGAAGTGCTTGTGTCTTCTGTAAAGGCTACGGAGCTGATGTTCGGTAAAATCATAGGTGTGGCCTGCGTTGCCCTTACACAGTTCCTGCTGTGGGTTGTGCTTACGGCTGTTCTTGTGACGGGAGTGTCGGCTTTCATAGGTTTTGATTCGCTTATGGATACTGCTTCCGTGCAGACGGACCAGATGACACAGATGGCAGAGGGATTCGGAGTTGACCAGCAGGCTATGGCGGCTGCCGGAATGTCCATGCCGTCTGTTGCGGATATGGCAGGGCAGGACAATGAGCTTAGTGCGATAATGTCTACTTTGCGCGACCTGAATTATGTGCAGCTGATATTGGGATTCATAGTATATTTTGCCCTCGGATATCTGCTTTATGCATCTTTCTTTGCAGCAATAGGTTCGGCTGTGGAGAATGAAGCCGATACCCAGCAGCTTCAGATACCTGTTACAATACCTCTGCTTATTGCATTTTTCATCGCATTCTATGCATTTAAGGCTCCTGACAGCGCGGTGGTATTCTGGGGGTCCATGATTCCGTTCACTTCGCCTATAGTCATGCTTGCGCGCATTCCGTTCGGAGTGCCTGCATGGGAACTTGCGCTGTCCATTGTGCTGCTCGTTGTGACTTTTGTCGCATGTGCATGGGCTTCTGCAAAGATCTATAAGATAGGAATCCTTATGTTCGGCAAGAAAACGACATTTAAGGATCTTTGGAAGTGGCTAAAACAGAAATAATTATGAAGAATATATTGCTGAATGCGGCTGTGTTTTTGGCACTGGCCTGCACTGGTGCCGGTGCCCAGGAGTATTCATGGACATCAGTGGCGATGGACGGAAGCAGGACCGGATGTACGGCTCCTGCAAAAGACAATGTGGCTGCGGCTCTCGGAAAATACCACGGATGCCGTTATGTATCTCCTTCCGGAAAGGCGTACAAACGTGGCTCTGCTGTGGCTAAAACTGCAAAAATTGTGATTGATGCTCAGCCTGGGATGGCCCGTGTAAAGGAGGTGATTGCATATTCACCTAAGGCGATGGAGGTTGTATATCCTGAAGGACCTCTTTCCAATTGGTTCATTGACATCCTGATGGCCAAGACGGAGAAACTTTCCGGCAGGAAAGTGGACATCGGGGTCGGCAATTTCGGAGGCATACGTGTGAATATGCCTCAGGGTGACGTGATGCTGGACGATATGGTGTCCATGTTCCCGTTCAAGAACCAGCTTGTCTATGTCGAGCATAAAGGAAGCGAACTGCGCAGCATAATAGAGAAGATGGCGGCTACGAGGTTTCAGGTGCTTGGCGGTGTCAGGGTCATTGCAAAGGACGGAAAGGTCGTTTGCCTGGAGATTGGAGGAGAGCCTTTGGATGATGATAAGACATACGGCATGGCTACCATATCTTTCCTGCTCAATGGAGGAGACAACCTGATGTTGGGAAATAATGCGCTTTATATTGAGAAATATGATGTCGATATAATTGACGCGGTTCTTGAGCATGTCAGTGCGGAGACTGCCGCCGGCAGGCCAATCGTTTCTGAATCAGACGGTCGTGTCGTCATATTGGACTGATTTTGACGAATATGGATAACTTGTATTAAAATGAATGTAATGAAGCAATTGTTGATTGTCATATTGTCTGCCGCTGTTGCTGTTTCCGCTTCGGCCCAGCATCTCACCATCCTGCATCTGAATGATACGCACAGTCATGTGGATCCGGAGCGTTCCGGGAAATATGTCGGGGAAGGCGGTGTCATTGAGCAGGCGGCATATATAGAAGAGGTCCGCGCTGAAGTGGGAAAGAAGAATGTGCTTCTTGTGCATGCCGGTGACTTCGGACAGGGTACGTCTTATTTTTCTGAGCTGCACGGTGACATTGAGATAGAACTTCTGAATGCCATGGGCTATGATGCCGTATGTTTGGGAAACCATGAATTTGACAATGGCATGGAGGAACTTGCAAGACGTCTGCGCAATCTGAAGGTTCCGGTTGTATGTGCCAACTATGATTTTGCCGGCACTCCGCTTGACGGACTTGTCAAACCGTATGTGATTATAAGGAAGGCCGGAAAGAAAATTGGAATCATAGGACTGCTTACTGATGTGCGCGATGTTGTGGACGGTGACATTGCAGTCCGGCTCAAATATCTCGATCCGGCGGAGGTTACTAACCGTTATGCCGCCTATCTCAAGAATACCGGGAAATGTGACCTCGTCATCTGTCTGACTCATTTGGGATATGAAGGGGAATCGTATACTGATCCTGAGCTTGTGGCCGATACAAGGAATGTTGATGTGGTTGTCGGAGGGCATTCTCATACTTTGCTTGATTCAGAAAAAATATTCAGGAATCTTGACGGAGAGGATGTCGTTGTGGTGACTGACTGGAAATGGGGCCTTAGGGTCGGAAGGCTTGATGTGAATTTCTGAGCGGATTTCCTTTATGGGCATTTGGGAACTTATGATAATTGCAGCTGGCGTCTCAATGGACGCCTTTGCTGTTTCTGTATGCAAAGGACTTTCAGTAAGGCATCCGAAGCCTGTGCATTATGTGTCTGCGGCCCTGTGGTTCGGAGGATTCCAGGCTTTGATGCCTCTTGCCGGATATTTCCTCGGGGTGCGTTTTGCCGGGTTCGTGTCTGATGTGGACCATTGGATAGCATTTGTGCTTCTTGGATTGATAGGAGCCAACATGATACGTGAATCCATCTCCGGGGAAGACTGCAGGACTGATTCTGACTTTTCATTCAAGTCAATGTCTGCACTTGCCGTGGCCACGAGTATTGATGCACTTGCAATAGGGGTCTCATTTGCTCTTCTTCAGGTGAACATATTGAAGGCTGCCGCTATTATAGGGACGGCAACCGCAGCATTTTCCGCTGCCGGAATCTATGTCGGCAAAATGTTCGGCAGCCGATTCAGGTCAAGGGCTGAGTTTGCCGGGGGACTGATATTGTTGCTGATGGGAATAAAGATACTTGTTGAACATTTGTTTTTCCTGTGATGGGGATGTTTTTTTATATTCTTATATTGGCCTACCTGGCCGGAAATTATTATATTTTCAGAAAATTGTATGGGCTTCTGTCCTTTTTGCCGCGTGCTGCTGCCGTATGTGTCGGTATCTTTTATTGGTTTGGATGCCTGTCTCTTTTCATAGCCATGGCTTTCCGCAATACTCCTTTGCCTCCTGCCGTGCATGCTGCATTGTTTGTGACCGGAGGCTCATGGATGGCTTTCACGCTTTATATGGTTCCTCTTCTGCTTCTGGAAGATCTTCTTGCTATGGCAATTCCCGCTTTGCGTAGATGGACGTTTTTGCTCGCCTTCATTCCTGTGCTTTTCATCCTTGTCTTAGGTAATCTGAAATACAGGCATCCTGATATAAACAGAATTGACGTGGCTCTGGACAAGCCTCTTTCAGGAGGGAGTGTGAGGATTGTGGCTGTGAGTGATGTGCATCTCGGCTTCGGAACTGGCAAGAAGGCTCTCCGGAGATATGTGGACATGATAAATGCTGAGAATCCGGATGTGGTTGTCATTGGGGGCGACTTGATAGACAGCTCGCTTCAGCCGCTCTATACGCAAAGAATGTATGAAGAATTGTCTGCCTTGAATGCCGGCATGGGCGTCTATATGGTTCCCGGCAATCATGAGTATATCAGCGGAATAGAAGAATGCGTGGAATTTCTGGCACAGACTCCTGTTGTGCTTCTGAGGGATTCTGTTGTGACCTTGCCGTGCGGACTTCAGATTGCCGGACGCGACGACCGTACCAATTCCGGCCGGATGGATGCTGCGTCTTTTGTGGCAACGGCAGATGCTGGTGTCCCGGTGCTTTTGCTTGACCATCAGCCGTATGGACTTGCTGAAAATGATGCTCTCGGCATTGATGTCCAGTTCAGCGGCCATACTCATGCCGGCCAGCTTTGGCCTGGAAATCTTATAGTCAGACGCATGTATGAGCAGGCTTCAGGATGGCGCAAATGGGAGAATGCGTTTATCTATGTCTCAAGCGGACTGTCTCTTTGGGGACCTCCGTTCCGCATCGGGACTTCATCTGACATGGCGGTGCTTACTCTGCATGGAAAATAGCTATTGTATATAGCTCCCTTTTTGATTATCTTTGCCAAGATATAAGAAGACAATGCCTGTACTTGAGAAAATAGTCATATCGGATTTCAGGAATATAGTCCTGCAGGAACTTGAATTTTCCCCGAATATCAACTGCATAAGCGGCAACAACGGTGAAGGGAAGACGAATCTGCTGGATGCAATCTGGTATCTTTCCATGACAAAAAGTGCCTTTGCCGCTTCTGACAAGTTCAATTTCCGCCATGGTACTGAAGAGTTTGCAATAGCCGGGACATATAGGATGGAGAACGGACTGGCAAGCCGGTTTTCCATAAAGATGTCCAAGGGAGAGAAGAAACTCAGGCGTGATGAGAAGCCATATCCAAAGGTGTCGGATCATCTTGGTGTACTTCCTATAGTTATGGTTTCGCCTGCAGACATCTCCATGGTCAGCGAATCAGGAGAGGAACGCCGCAGATTTGCCAATTCGGTGCTTTCGCAGATGGACAAGGAGTATCTTTCGGCCCTGCAGCAATACAACAGGCTTCTGATGCAGCGCAACAGGATGCTTAAGGAAACTGTTGCAGACCGTACGCTTCTTGAAGTTATTGACATGAGGCTGTCTGCTTTGGCAGCTCCGGTATATGAGGCAAGGAAAAAATTTGTGGCAGAACTGAATCCTGTCGTGTCGGAATTCTACCGTATGCTTTCCGGAGGGTCTGAGCAGGTTTCCATAGAATACGAGTCGGAATTGTCGAAGGCTCCGCTGGAGGAAATCCTGGCTGCTTCTTTCGAAAAGGACAGAATATTCAAATATACGACTTCCGGTATCCAGAGAGATGATTTCGCCTTCTATATGGACGGGTGGCCCATAAGGCGCCACGGTTCGCAGGGGCAGCAGAAGTCTTTTCTTGTGGCACTTAAATTTGCCCAGTATGAGATAATGAAGCGGAATTACGGATTTGCTCCGGTCCTGCTGCTTGACGATGTGTTCGACAAGCTTGACATGGGGCGCATATCCAATCTGCTCGGCATGGTGTCCGGCCAGGATTTCGGGCAGATTTTCATTACGGACAGCAATAAGGTGCGAATGTCCGGCATTGTTGACGGCCTGACTCAGGACAGGGCCTATTTCGAGACGTCCGGAGGAACTTTTACGAGACAATGACTATGGCTTACGATGTGAGGACAAACAGGCTCAGACGCAAGGAGGCAGTCGGAATGGATGAACTTGTCAGAGAGTTCATCAAGGAGATGCGTCTGTCTTCGGGGGTGAACCGCCTGAGGGTTGCTGAGGCATGGAATGCAGTGTCAGGTGCATCACGCTATACTTTGGGAGTTAATTTCGACAAAGGCGTCATGTATTGTACGATCAGTTCTTCTGTGGTAAGAAACCAGTTGTATTTTCAGCGGGATTCCCTTGTGAAAAGCCTCAATGAGCATCTTGGTAATGATCCTCTTTTTGTGTGCGAGTGGGATGGTCCTGTTGTTAAAAGTTTGATATTGAGATGATGAAGATAGTAGCGGATATGGATGTCCCTTTCCTTCAGGGAGTGTTTGAACCTTATGCGGAAGTAGTATATAAGGAAGGACGGCTGATTTCCCGTGCAGATGTCATGGATGCTGACGTTCTTATTATACGTACAAGGACCAGGTGCGGAGAAGAATTGCTTGAAGGAACTGAGGTAAAGATGATTGCCACTGCAACTATAGGACTTGACCATATTGATATGGATTACTGCACAAGGAAGGGCATACTTGTACACAACGCAGAAGGCTGCAATGCCGGAGGAGTGATGCAGTATGTCTTTTCCGCTCTGTATGGTGTGGCTGCCAGGAAGTTTGTGAAGCTGGACGGATGCACCATAGGCATAATAGGTGCCGGGCATGTCGGAAGCCGTGTGGAGTCAATGGCAGAATACCTTGGCTTCAATGTACTGAAATGCGACCCTCCGCGTGCTGCCGCGGAAGGACCGGAAGGCTTTTGCTCGCTGGAGTATCTTCTGGCCAATTCTCATGTCGTGACTATGCATGTGCCTCTTGATGAGACAACAAGAGGTATGGCTGATGAGAATTTCTTTACTTTGATGAAGCCAGGCAGCATATTCATCAATGC
Source organism: uncultured Bacteroidales bacterium (assembly GCA_947177525.1). Classification (GTDB taxonomy): domain Bacteria; phylum Bacteroidota; class Bacteroidia; order Bacteroidales; family UBA932; genus Cryptobacteroides. The sequence continues at coordinate 17,972 of CAMWUW010000040.1, forward strand.
ATCGCGCGGCGAGGTCGTGAAGGAATCCGCACTGATGGAGGCTATGCCTAAGTTCGGGGGAGTAATAATAGATACGTGGTGCAATGAGCCTGATGTGAATGAGGAGCTTATAGAGATGGTTGACATTGCCACGCCTCATATTGCCGGATATTCTTTCCAGGGCAAGCAGAATGGTACCGCAGCTACAGTCCAGGCTGTTGCGCACCGCTTTGGTATTGAGCCTTTGTATGAGTTTTTCCCGGAGACGGATATGGAAGGCCATGAGCCTATTCTTCTTGATCTGCGCGGCAAGAACCAGGGCGAAATTGCAGCTGTGTTTCAGTATAACTATCCTATTTTTACTGATGATTTCCGCTTCAGAATGGAGCCTGGCAAGTTTGAGAAAATAAGGACTGAGTACCAGTACCGCAGGGAAATTTATGTAGACTGACCAATAGATAACCAATATGTTTAGAAAAGAAGACATTGAGCAGATAGAGCGTAGGGGCTCTTCTGTAAAGACTGTGGAAGAACAGGTCGAGAGATTCCGCAAGGGATTTCCTTGGCTTAGGATTGTTGCTCCTGCAACTCCTGAAAAGGGCATTGAAGTGCTTGACGAGGCTGCGGCAGAGGCAGCTGTGAAGTATTATGAGAATGCTGACATCAACGGAAAATGCAAGTTCGTTCCGGCTTCCGGTGCTGCTTCAAGAATGTTCAAGGACCTTTTCTCAGGCCTTGATGCACTGAACTCCGGTAAGGAACTTCCTGAAGATTCTCCTGCAGCGAAATTTGTATCAAAGATTTGCTCGTTTGCGTTTTATGAGCCTGGACTCTTCGGCGAAACTGTATATGCGTGCCCGGAATACCAGAAAAAGGTGCTTGCGGCTACTCTTGGTGACAGTGGGCTTGGATATGGAAGCAAGCCGAAGGGAGTCCTTAAATTCCATCGCTATCCGGACGGGGAAGTCAGGACTGCATTTGCAGAGCATCTTGTGGAGGCTCAGAATTATATGAGAAATGAAGACGGTACGGCCAGCCTGGCTGTTACGATTTCTCCGGAGCATCAGCATCTGTTTGAAGAGGCTTTTGCTGAAGTCAAGGATAAGTATGAGGCTGAGTTCGGGGTCAAATATAATATAGCCTTTACCTACCAGGACAAGGCAACGGATACTGTGGCTGTAGATGTGGACAACCGTCCTTTCCGCACTGAGGATGATTCTCTCCTTTTCAGGCCAGCCGGTCATGGTGCCCTGATTCACAACCTGAACAATATCAAGGAGGAGGTCGTGTCCATAAAGAACATTGACAATGTTTCGGCTGAGAGATTCCTTGGTGAGACTGCAAAATGGAAGAAGGTCCTGCTCGGGCGTGCTCTTGAGCTTCGTGACAAGATACACGGCTATCTGAAGGAACTTGACATTGTGACAAATGCGAATATAGGCAGCGCATGCTTTGCTTCCGTTATTCCTGGACATACCGGACTCGGTGATGAGGACATATACCAGAGCGAAGCCTGCATGTCTCTCTGCAATGACATTGAGGAGTTCCTTGACAGGGAACTTTGCGTGAAGATGCCTGCTGCGGCCGACTGCAAGAGCCGTGTGGAGGCATTGCGTGCAAAGCTGGACAGGCCGATCCGTGTCTGCGGTATGGTGAAGAACCAGGGAGAGCCTGGCGGCGGTCCGTTCATTATAGCTGAAAAGGACGGATCAACCTCGCTTCAGGTGCTGGAGAGCGTTCAGATCAATATGTCTGATGAGCATGCGCGTGAGGCTTTGTCTAATGCAACACATTTCAATCCGGTTGACATAGTGTGCTGTCTGCATGACTACAAAGGGGAGAGTTTCAATCTTTTGGAATATGTTGACCAGGATGCGGGCTTCATAAGTTCCAAGAGCTACCAGGGACGCGAGCTTAAGGCTCTTGAGCTTCCTGGCCTTTGGAATGGCGCGATGAGCAACTGGAATACTCTTTTCGTAGAAGTTCCACTTGTGACCTTCAACCCTGTAAAGGTCGTTCTCGACCTTCTCCGTCCTGCTCACCAGAACTGATTCCGCCCGGTGTACCCGGACGGCTGTCAGATACAACACCACGCTGCACCCTGACGGCTCCATGCAATGCATCCGGAACATTCAGAGAAGCGTGCAAAATGTAACTCATTGAGTGATAGTTGGATATATAATGACGGGTGCCGAATTGCCGGCACCTGTCATCGTGTAATTTGCTGTGTGATGGCTTGTTGCATTTTGCGCCTTTTGTCTTAAAGGCGGCTTGTTGTGATGAGGAGGTTGCCGGCGGTGTCTGATTTCAGGCCGAAGATGTGGATGTCTTCCGTCTTGCAGCTCAACGGTCTGTCCTGTCCGGTGGCCGGCTCTTGTGTTTTTCCTGAATCATGACATCTGGAGGACGCGTTTGCTTTGGGAGCACAGGCCGACAGTTTTTTGCGCAGAGTATCCGTATCCATCGGGATATTCCTTGCTGTCACGTCCGCATTCGGAAAGGTTGCACCGGCCTCTTTGATTGACCTTTTGTCAAGCGGTCTGCTGCTTAATACACGGAAAAATTTTCCCATCTTATCCAGTTCGGAAGGAATCGCAGCATTTTCCATAATATAATAATGTGTCGATCTTGCGAGTTTCCGCAGTCCGTACCTCTCTGACAAAAGATTGAACGCGCCTGCTTTCATAAGTGATTTTCCCGGCTCGAACAGCAGGAAGCTCGGCTGCTCAAAAACATTCCGTACTGCAATTGCCGGGATTGCATTCTTTTCTTCCTCAGGCCTGAATGTGAATGTGCACTTATCATCTCCATGCAGTTCGCATGCTGTAACACTATATCCGCCGCTCCATTCTCTGTCAAGCCAGATGAGCAGTTCTTTGCATTCTCCTCCGTGTGCTACGGTATGGATTTCCCTGCAAGTGGCTCCGAGTCGTGATGCTGCCATGGAAATGTCCGCCATGGGGGAGAGCTTCAGAAGTATATGGCGGGAATGACTGAAAATCTCCTCCCTGAGGGCAAGCACATCAGGCACACATTCTTCAATCAGGAAAACCTTCCTGCCTCCTTCTCCGCGTCTGGCAGGATCGAGATATACAATGTCAGGAGAAAATCCGGAAAGAACGGCTGACGGAGAGGCCAAGGCTGCTTCTGCATTGCAGCCGGAAGTGGCCTGACTCCCGTCGCATGCATTGTCATCAGCTGGTTCTGTACCAGCGGACGGCGCTATCATGCAGTTTCTTACAATGATGTTTTCTGCATCGAGAACATTGAAATTATATTCTGCGGCCCTGCACAATTCAGGCTTCATTTCGCAGTACAGTACCTTTTCTGCAACTTTTGAGAAGAACCAGCTGTCCACTCCGAGTCCTCCTGTCAGATCGGCAATCCTCCAGGGTGCACCACTCTTGCCGGAGGCTGACGCAATCCTGGAGGCAATGGAGGCCTTGTATGCTGCCGTTGCACTGCTGCTGCATTGTTCCGCCGAAAGTTTTGCAGGAAAAACCAGCAGAGGCTCATTATGCCACTCCTTTACTTTGTCGCGCAGTTTTCTGCGGCTTATGATGCAGTTTACCGCAAGGTCCATATCAATTCCAGGCCACTTCTTCCTGTCAAGTATGAGTCTCGAAGTGTCGTCATGAAGGTGCTCTGCCACAAATTCTGCAAGTTTTTTCATATTTCTTGAATATGGGGGCAAAAATACATTTTTTATCCCGTAAAATTAAGTACATTTGTATGATAATGTGATAAAAATCACTCTAACATTAATAACTGATAATTATGGAAAAAGATTTCAGAGACGTTGTCCAGAGCTGGCTGGACGGCAATTTCGATGAACAGACAAAATTACAGATCCGTGAGCTTCAGGCCAATGATGCGGCAGGACTTGAGGATGCGTTCTACAGAAACCTTGAATTCGGAACCGGAGGTTTGCGCGGCATCATGGGCGTAGGAACAAACCGCATGAACAAGTATACTGTCGGAATGGCAACCCAGGGACTTGCAAATTATATGAAGGCCAACTGTGCCGGTGACCTGTCTGTGTGCATTTCTTTTGACAGCCGCAACAACAGCAGTGAATTTGCAAAAATAACGGCGGATGTTCTTTCTGCAAACGGCATCAAAGTATACATATT
>CAMWUW010000041.1 GCA_947177525.1 uncultured Bacteroidales bacterium
ATCCGTTGTTATAAGCATCTTCCGGACAAGCCCAAGGATATGCAAGGCGCTCCGGAAATTCCAGGCAGCTTCGGAACAGTTAAAAGCAGTTATGGCCATGGACAGAAAACAGGCTGAAAACAGAATAAAAGAACTTAAAGACATATTGAACGAGGCCAACAGGCTGTATTATGTCGAAAACGCACCGCTCCTGAGCGACTACGATTTCGACATGTATATGAAGGAACTGGAGGCCATTGAGAAAGAGTTCCCGGAACTGGCTGCAGAAGACTCCCCTACGCGGAAAGTAGGAAGCGACCTAATGCAGGACGGCGGGGCAAAGGGTGCCGGAACCAGAAAACGGACAGCCGGAACTCCATCGCAGAAAGAATTTGCCCAATTCCCGCACAGATATCCGATGCTTTCGCTCGGAAACACATACGACATCTCTGAAATAGAAGCCTTTGCAGAAAGGGCATCAAAAGGCATAGGCAATGCCTTCACATACAGCTGTGAACTGAAATTCGACGGTACGGCAATCTGTCTAACATATAAGGACGGCAAACTCGTCAGGGCACTGACCAGAGGTGACGGCGCCGTAGGTGACGACGTTACGGATAACGTGCGCAACATCAGGAATATCCCTATGGAGCTTCATGCTCCTGAAGGCTTCATGCCGACTCTTCTCGAGCCGGAACCGTGGCCTGGGGAGTTTGAGATACGAGGTGAAATATACATGCCTTGGGCTGCCTTTGACCGCCTTAACAATGAAAGACAAAGGGACGAGGAGCAGCTGTTTGCAAATCCCCGCAACGCCGCGTCAGGCTCACTTAAGCTCACGGACAGCACCCAGGTTGCCAACAGGGGGCTCGAATGCACTCTCTATCACATGCTTGGCGATGACCTCCCTTTCACGACCCATGACCAGGCGCTCAGTGCCGCAGCAAGCTGGGGACTGCCGGTATCTGACAAGCGCAGAGTCTGCAGAAGCATATCTGAGATAGAGGAATTCATAAAATACTGGGACACGGAAAGGAAAACTCTCCCGTTTGCCACGGACGGGATAGTCATAAAAGTGAATGAACTCCCCTATCAGGCGGAATTGGGATACACTGCAAAATTTCCGCGCTGGGCAGTGGCATATAAATTCAAGGCGGAGCAGGCCCTTACCAAACTGATTTCCATAGACTACCAGGTCGGAAGGACTGGAGCCGTGACCCCCGTGGCAAACCTTGAGCCGGTGCTCCTGAGCGGAACTACAGTAAAGCGTGCCTCACTGCACAACGAAGACCAGATGAAGCAGCTGGACATACATATCGGTGACTATGTATATGTCGAGAAAGGCGGAGAAATCATACCGAAGATAACTGCCGTGGAATTGTCACGGAGGACGGAAGGAGCTGAAATACCGAAATTTCCGGAAACATGCCCGGACTGCGGAACCTCTCTGATAAGAGACACAGAGGAGGCAAAGGCCTTCTGTCCGAACACCGGAGGCTGTCCCACACAGATAAAGGAACGGCTGATTCACTTCCTTAGCAGAAAGGCCATGAATGTCATCGCAGGTGAGGCTACGGTAGAGCAATTGTACAATCTCGCCCTGGTATGGAATCCGGCGGATTTCTATGAATTGGAGAAATCCCATCTCATGAAACTTGAAGGCTGGAAAGACCGTTCAGCAGAACGTTTTCTCAAAAGCATTGAAGAATCCAGGAACACACCGTTTGAACGGGTGCTTTATGCGCTCGGCATAAGGTATGTCGGAGAAGCGACGGCCAAGTCGGTTGCACGGCATTTCGGCAATATCGATGCAATAGCTTCAGCAAGCGTGGAAGACCTGCTTCAGGTGGAAGACGTCGGCCAGGTGATAGCAGAAAGCATACACGAATACTTTGCAGATGAAGCCAATCTGGAAACAGTAGGCAGGCTTAGGGCGGCAGGACTCAGGTTCGAGACAGAAAAGACGCAGGAAAAGCTCTCTTCTGTGCTGGATGGAAAGACGATAGTCATCTCCGGAAATTTCAGCATCACACGTGATGAAATGAAAGCTCTCATAACTGCACATGGCGGCAAGAACAGCGGTTCCCTCAGCGGCAGGACATCATATCTGCTGGCGGGGAGCAAGCCAGGTGCAGAGAAACTTAAAAAAGCGGCATCACTTGGAATACCGGTCATAAGTGAAGATGAATTCGCAGAAATGTGCAGCAGGGACAAGGAATGAAAAGGATAAAAGGAAATACACGCAAAATCAGGAACTTTCTGAAAGATGACATCTGGAACATCGACCTTGGCGAACTTTCCAAGGCCAAGGCCAGGTTTTTAAAGTACCTGAAAGTCGTCATAATAACGATAAAGACATTTTCGGCACAGAAAATAGGCTTTCAGGCTGTTGCATTGAGCTTTTTCAGCACCATGTCAGTCGTGCCTTTCATTGCAGTGGCGGTGGCTGTCACCGGCGGTTTCGGACTGGCAGGCAAGCTGAAAGATCTCCTGTACCGCAATTTTGAGAACAGCCAGCAGATAATAGACATTGTCCTGAATTGGGCTGACAATATAATACAGACAGCTCAAAGCAGTCTGATGGGCATGGTGAGCGCACTGCTCTTTGTCTGGATTGTGATCTGGATGATGGTTTCAGTTGAAAGAGTATTCAACAATGTATGGCAGGTCCGGAAATCGAGGACACTGCTTAAAAGAGTGCCTTTTTATATAGCGGTATTGTTTATATCACCCTTTATTGTAATGGTGTTTTTTGCCGGTTCATTCGTATATTCCAACGCATTGGAGTATCTCGGCCTGGACATGGGGGCCTTAAGTGCCTTTAAGACTCTGCTGACCTGGGTGTTGTTCGGGATTGTTGCTGCGCTGACATTCTCAGCAATGTACAAATTCATTCCCAATGCACGGGTTGCGTACTCCAATGCGTTCCGGGCTGCAGTGCTTTCCGGGGCGGCATTTACCGTGGTGCAATATCTGTATCTCGAGACTCAGGTCTTTGTGACAAGGCTGAATGCAATCTACGGTGCATTTGCGGCTGTTCCGCTGTTTATGGTATGGATTAACATCGGTTGGTTCATCATTCTGGCAGGAGCAGAATTGTCATACGCGTTCCAGCATGTGGACAGCTATAATATAGAAGTGTAGAATCGGGAGATTCTTCCCCCAAAAAAGAAGCAGTGTGCGGAAACCAAAGTTCTGCAAGCCGCACACCTGCAGATGACAAATGGTTAATAACTTGCGGAACTTGAAATGGTTATGGGTAAAATATCCGAATTCACCCAGCAGGATCACGAGGTCATTGCAAGAGATTATGCTGACCTCAGGGAGGCGGCAAGAAAAAGATGTGCAAACCAGAAGGAGCTGGATGTTGTCCAGAAAGCCTTCGATTTCGCAAATGAAGCTCACAAGGGCGTCAGAAGGCGTTCCGGTGAGCCTTATATACTGCATCCCATTGCGGTGGCCAAAATTGTCGTTACCAACATCGGTCTCGGCTACAAGTCGATAGTAGCTGCACTCCTGCATGATGTCGTGGAGGATACGGACTATACGGTAGATGACATCAGGAGCCTTTTCGGAGACAAGGTCGCGACATTGGTGGAAGGACTCACCAAAATCAAGACAGTCCTTGACAATGAGGACAAGGCCCAGCAGAAAAGCATGCAGGCAGAGAACTTCAAGAGGATACTGCTGACTCTCAACGATGATGTAAGAGTCGTGCTGATCAAGCTGGCAGACCGTCTCCACAATTGCCGCACAATAGAATTCATGCCGGAGCACAAGAGGGACAAGATATTGAGCGAGACAATGTATATCTTCATTCCCCTCGCCCACAGGCTCGGACTCTATGGCGTCAAGTCAGAAATGGAAGACATCTGGCTGCGCTACAAAGAACCTGAGGCATTCAATGAAATATCGGAGAAAATCAACCGCAACATCAACGACAAGGACAAGGAAATCAATGAATTCATAGTGCCGATAGACGAGGCTCTCAATAATGCAGGTTTCCGGTTCGAAATCAAGAAACGCGTCAAGACCCCCTACTCCATCTGGCACAAGATGACCGCCAAGGGAATAACATTCGAACAGATTTATGACCTATATGCAGTAAGAATCATTTTTGATCCGGAAAAAGACACTCAGGAAACAGAGCGTGACCAGTGTTTCCATGTATTCTCCATAATTACCGGATTGTACAGATACAAGGCAGACAGGATGCGGGACTGGGTCAGCCACCCGAAGAACAACGGCTACGAGGCCCTGCACTGTACACTGATGAGCCAGACCGGTATATGGATTGAGGTCCAGATCCGGACACGGCGGATGAATGACATTGCTGAAAAAGGCATTGCAGCCCATTGGGCATACAAGAAAGACGGCTTTGCGGAGGAAAATGAGAGCGAGATGGACAAGTGGATAGTCAAGGTCAAGGACATCCTCGTCAGCCAGGATGTCAGTGCCCTTGAACTGCTTGACATGATTCACAATGACCTCATCAAGACGGACATATTCGTATTTACGCAAAAAGGCGAGCAGCGGAGCATTGAAAAAGGTGCTACGGCACTTGATTTCGCATATTCCATTCATTCGGAAATAGGCAACCGCGCCATTGCTGCCAAAGTGAATCTGAGGCTTGTTCCGCTGTCTTATGTGCTGAAGACAGGTGACCAGATAGAGATAATCACAGCCGAAAATGAAAAGCCGAAGCGGGAATGGCTGGAATTTGCCAAGACGGCCAAGGCAAAAAAAATAATAATTGACAACCTGAAGGGAGAGCGCAGGGAGAGTGCCAAAATAGGCAGAAAAATGCTTGAGGAGCAGCTTGAGGCCATAGGATATAAGCTCAACAACAAGACCGAGAGCATTCTGATGAAGAATTACGGGATATTTGACAGCAAGCCTGAAGAACTCTATTTCCGTGTTGGCGCCGGCATAATAAAGCTCGGAAATCTGCAGGAGGTGATGCTCCGGAACAAGGACAGGAAAACCGGTTGGCTGCAATGGTTCAAATCCAAGGACGGCAAGAAGGACAGTGAATATATAATCACCGACAAGGACAGCGGAGACCATAAGTATGTCATAGCGGAATGCTGCAATCCTATTCCGGGAGACAGCGTGGTAGGATTTCTTGCCCAGGACGGAACTGTAACTCTGCACAAGCGCTCATGCCGCGTTGCAGACAAGCTGGCCTCAAAGTTCGGTGACAAGATTGTCATACCGGAATGGGAGCATGCAAAGAAACAGAACCTCTCGTACCTTGTCCGCCTGTCGCTTAAGGGCTTCGACAGAATCGGAATCATAAATGAGATTACCAGATATGTCTCCCTGGTTCTGAGCGTTAACATACGCAGTTTCAGCCTCACGACAGAAGACGGCATATTCGAAGGATATATGGACCTGTACGTAAATGAAACGGGAGAACTCGAAAAACTGATGAAGAAACTCCGTAAAATCGAGGGAATACAAAGTGTGGTCAGGACTGACCTCTAAGAAATGCCTGGCGGCATGAACCCGACATGAAAAAATGTATAATCTGGACATGAAAAAGATAATTTCGAAAATACTTCCGGCAATACCGGTTGCGGCAATAATGATTCAGGTCATATTCTCGCACTCATGTGCCAATACGACTACACCTCCAAGCGGCGGTCCCAAAGATACCATTCCGCCGGTTATCGTGAACGTGAAGCCGTATGAAGGGCAGACAATGGTTCCGGTCCACAAGACTTCCATTGAAATAAAATTCAATGAATATGTTACCGTAAAAGACCCCAAAAGCCTTTTTCTCTCGCCTCCCCTGGAGAAATCTCCCAAGTTCAAGCTGAAGGGCAAAAGCGTGGTGGTCTATTTCGAAAATGACCTTGATTCCAACAAGACCTATACCCTGGACCTTACGAATGCCATTGCAGACAACAATGAAGGCAACATGTTTCCTGGCTATACGCTCGTATTTTCCACAGGTGAAACAATCGATTCGATGATGATGACCGGAGTGGTCCAGGACTGCAACACCCTGCAGCCTATAAAGGGAGCCACAGTAATGCTTTACAAGGACCATGCTGACTCCGCCATCTTCCAAAAAAGGCCGGACGCAGCCGTGCGCACCGACCAGTGGGGCTTCTTTTGTATCCGGAACATACAGGACACGCTGTACAGGTTGTATGCTGTCATTGATGAGAACAACAATAACAAATACGAGCCTGAATCTGAAAAAATAGCATTCATTGACTCGCTTGTGCGCCCTGTCAATGTTGTCAGGGACAGTGTTCCGGAACTGATGAAATATGACATGGAGGATACTCTCAGCTGCCTTGCAAGGAAAACGGAATATGAACTTAACGTTTTCCGTGAGCATCCTTCAACACAAATGATTGTAAATAAGGAAAGAATCGGTGAAAGGACTGCATATATAACCTTCATGGCGCCTTATGCACAGGTTGATTCCCTCTGGTTCAAAGGCATACCTTCAGAGAAGGTAATCACACAGTTCAATCTCCAGAAGGACAGTCTTGAAATATGGATAAACGACCCTAAGCCGCAGCCTGACACGCTTCACCTGAATGTGACCTATATGAAAACGGATACGTTGGGTCTGCTGAACAGCTTCACGGAGCAGATCAAGCTCCTCAAGCCTAAGAAAAAGCCGGCCGCTGCCAAAAGTTCCGGCAAGGACATAAAGAAAGAAGACACCACGGCTGTATTCGTATTGGAGGCAAAGCCGGAGACCGTAGAGCAGTACGGCTTCACAATCGAGTTCAAGTATCCCCTGGTGGAATCGGCCTTTGATTCCCTGGAATTCAGAAGCCGGAATCCGCGCCAGCAGGAAAGCAAAGGACGCTACACAGTGGAGCGCGACTCCCTGAATCTGCGGAAATATGTTGTCCGTCCTTCGGAGAAACTTCTTCCCGGCTATGAGTATTTCCTTAAAGTGCCGCATAGGAAGTTCCGCGACATAAACGGATTCCTGAATGACAGTACTGAAGTGAAGGTGAGCCTTCCGAACGACGACAAGCTCAGCAGCATGACGCTCGTGCTGAATAATGTGGAGAACAAATATATTGTGGATCTTCTGAGTGAGAAGAGGGACAAAGTGCTCAGGTCATACATTATAGACAAGAACTCCACATTGGTCTTCCCTTACCTCAGGGCCGGCAAATATTCAATCAGGATTACCGAAGACCTTAACAGGAACGGTCTTGTGGACACCGGTGATCTGCTCGGGCACAAGCAGCCTGAAAAAGTGCGTTTTTACAAGCTCATGGACGGCACCTTCCTGATAGACATACCGGAAATGACCGACCTGGAGCAGACTGTGGATGTCATGGAAATGTTCAAATAGGGATAAATATGATTAAAAGAATATATACGGCACTGCTGTGCGGAATCATGTCCTGTGCGTTTGTCCAGGCTCAGGAGTCCGCAGTCACTGATGCAGAACTTGACGGTATGGACCTCAAGAAGAAGCTGGTCATCAATGACTATACGATGGCCGGCATCCAATACGGAGTAGGGCTCAGCCAGGTTATGTGGAATCCCAAGCAGAAGCAGGACATGGTCTTTATTCCTGTCAATGTCGGGCTTACCGTAACGACCTATGCAAAGATGTTCGGCTATATGCCATATTTCGGTTTCCAGACCGGAGTCTTCTATGCACGTGAAGGATATCAATTTGAATATGACAAGGACAACAATTTCACATACAAGATTGAAGGAGCGGAGAAGGCAATACTTGACGTAATCGAGGTTCCGGCACTTTTCCAGTTCCACATGGACATGTGGAATTTCAAGATTATGGCCCAGTTAGGATGTTTTGCCGGATACAGGTTGGCAATTGAACGTTTTCCCGGAAATACCGGGAACGTTGCTCCTGAAGTGCAGAACTCATTTCTGCCTACAGACCGAAGGTGGGACTACGGACTCAAGGGAGGAGTCGGATTCGGAATTGTTTTCGACCCGATAGAGATTCACCTCCAGGCCATGTACAAGCATTCGCTTTCATCATTGTACACACCGGACCATTACAGCCAATATTACTACAGATTCGCCTACCCAAGCAATATAATAATATCTGCAGGTGTACATTTCCATATTACAAAGAGGAGCGGCAAAACCAAGGCGCAGCTAAAGAAGATAGCCAGGGATATGGTGTACATGCAGGAAGAAAATCATACAGATGCTAATGAACAATAAAATATGGAGACAATTGAGGTAAAGATCGGAAATCTTGCAATAGGCGGCAGAAACGGGATTCTTGTACAGACAATGTGCAATACCCACACTTCTGATGTGGATGCTTCCATAGCCCAGTGCAGAAGGCTGTATGAAGCCGGTGCAGAAATGATAAGGCTGACTGTGCCGTCGCTGGAACAGGTGGAGTCTCTGCGCAGAATAAGGCAGGCTCTTCGCGATGAAGGCATAGATGTGCCTATTGTGGCTGATGTGCATTTTTCCTCTGAAATAGCAATTGCAGCCGCTTCGGCAGTGGAGAAAGTCAGGATCAACCCCGGTAATTTTCACAAGGACCATGAAAAGGCACGCGCTCAGTTTGCAAAACTTGTGGAAGTGTGCAAAGAGCACGGCACGGCAATACGTATAGGACTGAACCACGGTTCCCTTGGCGAGAGGATAACCAATAAATACGGCAATACCCCACTTGCAATGAAAGAGGCAGTGATGGAGTGGCTGGATATGTGTACAGAGAACAATTTCTATAATGTCGTGGTTTCGCTTAAGGCCAGCAACACGTATATCATGGTCGAGGCATATCGCCTTCTTGCAGCACAGATGCAGGCGAACGGAACTGTCTTCCCTCTCCACCTTGGTGTCACGGAAGCCGGCAACGGTGACTCTGGAAGAATAAAGTCTGCAGTGGGGATATCCGCCCTGCTTTCTGAAGGAATAGGCAATACCGTGCGCGTGTCACTTACAGAGGATCCTGAAAACGAGATTCCTGTTGCCAGATACCTGTCTGACAGGTACGGGCGCAGGCTTCACTCTACAATGACATCCCTTAAAATAGAAAACGGATGTGCCACAGCTACATATATGGCTCCTTCAAAGGAACGTCTCATGCTTGACTTCGCTTGTGATTTCGGCAAAAGGCTTCTCGACAAGGAACTGGATGAAGTAATCCTCTGCGGAACTTATGTGGATGAAGATGGCCGTACGCAGAATCTTGACGGTAGTGAGTATGCCGCGTATCTTGCAGACGAACTGATGCAGGCTGCGAGAAGGCGTTTTTATCGTCCTGAATACATTGCCTGCCCGGGCTGCGGAAGGACAATGTATAACCTTGAGAAGACATTCAACGAAGTAAAGCAGAGGACTGCCCACATGAAGGGCATGGTCATAGCAGTCATGGGCTGCATCGTAAACGGTCCAGGAGAAATGGCCGATGCTGACTGGGGCTATGTAGGAGAAGGAAACGGCAAGGTATCCATATACAAAGGCAGGACGCCTGTACTCAGACATGTACCGGAAGACGAAGCTATCGGCAAACTGACTGAACTTATCGAGTCGGCACAAGCTGAATAAAAAAAATATGGTAAAGACTGCTTATTCGGCCTTTACCATATCTTTTTGAGCTTTTTCCCATTGCTCCTTGGCATATTCCTGCATGTCCACAACCTCATCGGTCTCATCGACAATCTCCTGCCCGAGCATGGTCTCGATTACGTCCTCCATGGAGACAAGCCCCCGGAAAGTACCGTATTCATCAATTATTACGGATATATGTTCTTTCTTTGCAAGAAGCTTTTCCCAGATATTACCGACCGGCTCATTCTCCGGAAAAGTCAGGATAGGACGTGAAATCTCGCGCAACGTCATATCAAAGCGGTCTTCCGCCATCTTCTCAAGAACCGTCTGACGCAATACATATCCTATTACATAGTCACTGTTCTCATCATCATAGATGGGAATCCTTGAATGCGTATTTTCGGAATCATAGAACTCCCGTATGGTCATGTTTCCCTCAGCCATCTCCACCACAACGCTCGGGGTCATGATTTCGTGGGCCGTTATTTCATCAAGCTTCAGGAGGTTCTGTATCATTTTTTTCTCTTCCTTCTCTATTACGTCTTCCTCTGTCGCAACACTGACCATCGCAGAAATATCCTCGCGGCTCACGCTTACCTGGTTGGAGCGTGAAGATATCACTCTTGTAAGATGCTCCAAAATCCACACAAGAGGAAAAGTAATGACAATCATGCCGTTGATTATCATGGACGCCGGTATTGCAAGCGAGCGCCAGTAGCTTGACCCGATGGTTTTCGGAATAATTTCCGAAAAAATCAGAATCATAAAAGTAAAGACCGTAGAGAATACTCCCACGAGGGTGTCACCGTATACCTCATACACAAGGGAGCCGACAATTGATGCTCCGATGGTATTTGCGATTGTATTCAGGCACAGGATTGCAGAAATTGGACGGTCTGGATTCTGTTTGAGTCTCTTAAGTCTCGCTGCCCCTTTTCTTCCCTGCTCCTCCAGTCCCGTGATATAGGAAAGCGGTGTCGAAAGAAGCGTTGCCTCAAGTACCGAACACAATCCCGATACCCCAAGAGAGGCAAGCATGATGATGTATATTAACTGTTCTTTCATGATTTCTGTTATTTCAGTTCTGCGATTACTGATTCGCATGCCTTGACATAATCTCCGATGCTGACCCTGATGTCCGCATCAAGAGGAAGATACATGTCAATGCGTGAACCGAATTTTATTATGCCGCACTGTTCTCCCTTTTTCTCATTGCAGCCCGGAAATGCGTAGCTGACAATCCTTCTGGCGAAAGTACCTGCAAGCTGCTTGAAGAAGACATCCCCGTAAGGTGTGCGCATTCCTATGGACGAATGCTCATTCAATTCAGAAGCCTTTGGAAGAAAGGCGAGCTTGTAAAGTCCAGGATGATATTTATAATACGTTACTTCACCGTCAATGGGCCAGAAGTTCACATGCACATTGAAAAAGTCCATATAAACAGATACCTGCATGCACTCCCCTTTTATATATTCCGGTTCATAAACCTTCTCCAGCACAACGACTCTTCCGTCTGCAACAGATGTCACCACTTTCTCTCCCGGAACTACAGTGCGAGCCGGAACACGGAAAAAGAAAAGGGAAAATCCCATGAAGAAGACAGGGACGGATGCAAGAGGATAGGATATGAAAAGCCAAGGTATGAACCTAAGTATGCAATACGCCAAAGGGGCGCACACGGTCCATATCAGAAGAATAGTCTTGTAGCAGTCCTTATGTATTATCATTTCTGTTCCGGTTGATGAATGTCAGCCGCTGACGTGTATTTCCATATCACATTCAGCGGCTGCAAAATTAGTCAAAAAAAGGCAAATGGCCAAACAATTCCCTACAAGAGGAGCGCGTCCCAGGTTACAAGATAAATAATGCCTATCGGAATTGCTATAAGAGCACTGTCAAACCGGTCAAGCAGACCTCCGTGTCCGGGTATTGCGTTGCCAGAATCCTTTACGTTATAGTGCCTTTTCCACTGCGACTCTATCAGGTCCCCGTAAACTCCGGCCACATCAAGGAGAACGGCCATGCTTATGCTGTGCAGCAGGCCCAGCCTGAATATTCCGGCAAGATTAAGGATGACAGCGACAAGGATTGCAGTAAGCATGCCTCCCCAGAAGCCCACCCACGACTTTTTCGGTGAAATAGACGGGAAAAGTTTTTTGCCGTACTTCTGGCCAAGCGTCACGCCGAACACGTATGCACCGATGTCCGAGCCCCAGATGATGGCAAAGAAGCAGAGCAGATACGTACCGTTGAAGTGTCCCTCTGCATTGAAGACAGCAAAATTCTGCACTGACCACGGCACGGCTATATACAGAAGTGCCGCATACAGGTTGGAAAACTTGTCAAAGCGTGACTTGTCCTTTACATACAGAGAATTGATCATAAGTATAAACACCGGAACAAAAGCCAGGATAACAAGCCT
Organism: uncultured Bacteroidales bacterium; assembly: GCA_947177525.1. Lineage (GTDB taxonomy): Bacteria > Bacteroidota > Bacteroidia > Bacteroidales > UBA932 > Cryptobacteroides. Next base: position 11,936 of record CAMWUW010000041.1, read on the forward strand.
TCCCGGTATATTGATGGCCCTGTACAGGAAAATAAGCACAAACAGGGTCGCTCCTGCAAAGATGGAAAGCATCTGCGAAAATTTGTAGTCCTTCCCGCAAGTCATTCGCAGAAACTCTTTCATCATTATAATAAGTGCAAGCAGCATTACTGCACCGAACACATATTGGTTCGTCAGCAATGCCGCCAGCATTATAGCAAGGAATCCGATACCGGATACCGTACGTTTTGTAAAATTATTCATCTTGAGCAGTCTCATCCACAGGTTTTTCTTCGCTCGCGGCTCCGGCCCTCGGACCGAATATCCTTTCGAGATCGTCCGCAAAGATAACCTCTTTTTCCAATAACAGAGCAGCAAGCTGCATAAAACCTTCCTTATTCTCTGTCAAAATGGCCAAAGTCCTGTCATGAATCGTCTCCACAAGTTCTTTTACCTCTTTGTCAATCAGCTCCGCAGTCTTCTCACTGTATGGCCTTGTCAATTCATAGCCGCGTGATCCTGTAGAGTCATAGAAAGAGAGATTCCCGACCTTGTCGCTCATACCGTAATAAGTGACCATGCCGTATGCCATCTTCGTGAGTCTTTCCAGATCATTCAGTGCACCGGTAGAAGGCTGTCCGTTCACGATTTCCTCGGCAACCCTTCCGCCGATCAGCGCACACATCTCGTCCGTCATCTGCTGCCTGGTGACAAGCTGGCGCTCCTCAGGAAGATACCAGGCTGCTCCAAGCGCCTGTCCGCGTGGTACTATCGTCACCTTAAAAAGCGGATTGGCATTCGGAAGAAGCCAGCTGACAGTTGCATGGCCGGCCTCATGGTGGGCAATGGACTTCTTTTCCTCTGGTGTTATAATCTTCGATTTCCTCTCAAGTCCTCCGATTATCCTGTCCACGGCATCAAGAAAATCCTGCTTGTCAATTGACTCTTTATTGTGTCTTGCCGCCGTAAGTGCAGCCTCATTGCATACATTGGCGATGTCCGCACCCGAAAATCCCGGAGTATGCTTTGCAAGAAATTCCAGGTCGAAATCCTCTGCAAGCTTCAGCCCGCGCAGATGTACCGTAAAGATTTCTTCCCTTTCCTTAAGATCCGGAAGCTCCACATGAATCTGCCTGTCAAAGCGTCCGGCACGGAGCAGTGCCTTGTCAAGTATGTCCGCACGATTGGTCGCCGCAAGTATTATGACACCGGAGTTGGAACCGAAGCCGTCCATCTCAGTAAGAAGCTGGTTCAGGGTGTTCTCTCTCTCATCGTTTGACGAGAAGCCAGCATTCTTGCTGCGGGCACGTCCAACTGCATCAATCTCATCAATAAATACAATGCAAGGTGACTTTTCTTTGGCCTGTCTGAACAGGTCACGCACCCGTGATGCCCCGACACCGACGAACATTTCCACAAAATCAGAGCCTGATATTGAGAAGAACGGAACATTAGCCTCTCCTGCAACAGCTTTGGCCAAAAGGGTCTTTCCGGTGCCCGGAGGCCCTACCAGCAGTGCTCCCTTTGGTATCTTTCCTCCGAGTGCAGTGTATTTATTCGGGTTTTTCAGGAAATCAACGATTTCCATCACCTCTTCCTTGGCTCCGTAAAGCCCTGCCACATCTTTGAAAGTAACCTTCATGCTGTCCTTTTCAGCAAGCTTTCCGGTGGACTTGCCTACACTGAATATTCCCCCGGGACCTCCAGGGGCGCCGCCTCCCATGTTGCGGCCCATTCCGCGGAACATGAAGACCCACATCAGAATCAGCAGCACCGGGAGAATCAGCCACTCAAGCATTCCCCAAAAATTCTCACGGTTCTCAATGACAATCTTTACCTGCTGCGACTCCGGAAGCTGACTGTTGAGTCCGCTGAACATTTCCTCGGCATTGAAGCTTCCGGAAACAAGAAACACGAAATGCGGTGATTTCTTAGGAACGTTTCCTCCGAATGCCTGGGCATATTTCTCAAGCCTGTCCGGCCTGATTGTCACAAGTCCTTCATATTCATTGCGGACAAAGGTTATCTCCTTTATGTCCCCGGCAAGCCATTGCTTCTGCACATCGGCCCACTCTTCTTTCTGAGGATTAGAACCGCTCTGGCTGAAAAACATCCATCCGATTCCTATAAAAAGCAATATGTAAATCCACGACACGCCGAACGTCAGTTTGGCGGGACGTTTTATTCTGTTTTCTTTTTTTGCCATATTATCTGGAAACAATTAAAATATTCGCAGAGCCTTAGTCTTCATAAGCTGTCCTGTCTGCGTCAGCCCAAAGGTCCTCGAGCCTATAGAACGACCTGTAAGGTGTCTGGAACACATGCACGACTATATCGCCGTAGTCAAGTATCACCCAGAATGCATTTTCCTTACCCTGTGTACGGATTACCTTTCTGCCGCATTTTTCACGGACCCTGTCCTCCACATTGTCGGCTATGGCCGTCACATTGGTGGTGGAATCCGCGTTGCATACTATAAAATAATCTGAAATTGCTGTCCCGATCTGCTTCAGGTCAAGAGATACCACATCCTGCCCTTTCTTTTCAAGCATTGCATCTGCAATGACCTTAAGTTCCGTATTGTCCATTGTCGAAAATTTGTTATTTTTGTAATAAGTATGCAAAGATAAACAAAATCCGCACCATGACAAAGAAGCATGACATTATGTGGCTTGACAGCACAGATTCCACAAATGACGAGGTCAGGAGGCACATTTCTGACATTGACAATTTGTCAGTCACAGCAGCTTTGACCCAAACGGCAGGGAAAGGACAGCGCGGGAACAGATGGTCCAGCGAGGCCGGAATGAACCTCCTGTTCAGTATCGCACTTAAATTTGACGGCATTTCCCTACCCCATTTCCAGCCGTATGACCAGTTTGCAGTCAACGAAGCCGCTGCCCTTGCAGTCGTGGACTTTCTCGCAGCATACGGAATTGCCGCAAAAATCAAATGGCCCAACGACATATACGCCGGAAACCGTAAAATATGCGGGATACTCATTGAGAATGCCCTTTCCGGTGAACGCATGGCGTGGAGCATCGTGGGAATCGGAATCAACGTAAACCAGACATCATTTCCCAAAGGACTTGCAAACCCGACTTCCATGGCATGCGAAGCAGGCGGGACCTATGACATAAAGGAATGCCTTGCCGATTTCATGACCATATTCAAGGAGTACACCGGGAGATATCTCCACATCAACGGCGGATTGGGCAAGCTGCACAGGCTGTATCTGTCCCAGGTATGGAGAATGAACGAGACAGCAGATTTCATAGACTACAGATGCACTCCTTCCGGGCACCATGAAGGCCCGATGGTCCTGAACAATGCTGACAAAAATGAAGGCGGACGTAAATTTACAGGAAAAATAACAGGGGTCTCAGACACGGGGCAACTTCTTGTCAAAGAAGAAAATGGAATCGTTTCAGAGTTCGGCTTCAAGGAAATCGGGTATATCCTGTAATTGCATACTTTAATCCTATGATTTATATTTGCGCGTTTTTCGCTTTGAAAAACGCGTTTTTTAATGTTTAACCAAATTATCATTTCATGAAAAAAGTGACAATGAAAAGACGTGGAATCATCCACTTTTCCCGTTGGAACCGCAAGGGCTGGTCTGCCTTTGCATCCATGAACAGGGAAATCAAAATCTGCGTACTTTCCGTTGCCATGTCCATGATTTCCTCTGCGGTACTTACCGGTGCGGACAAAAAAGGCTCAGTCCATGTTGCGGATTCAGCCGGAACCACTGTCCTGAAGGAGTCCAAGGTGACATCGTCACCTCCGGCACCGGCCAGAAGTCCAATACCGCAGACACCTCTCTATGTAAGGTCACGGGAAGCCGCGGCGCCTTTGCAGACATACGAGTCCGCACTGCGCCTGAATCCTTCCGTAGACATCAGGGAGAGAGGAGCAAAAGGAGCACAGGCGGACATGGAAGTGCGGGGAGGTACGTCAGACCAGACAATGGTGATGCTGAACGGCATCAACTTCACAGATGCCAGGACGGGCCACCAGAGCCATTCGCTTCCCATTGATCTTGAAGCGGTATCCGGAATCGGCCTTGTGGACGGAATGCCCGGGGCAGGAGCTCTCAGCGGTGCAGTCAACATAACCGCCCGCGGACTTTTCCCGCAATATCTGCGGTCTGAAGTATCTGCAGGCCAGTACGGCTACATGTATGCCGGACTTTCCGGAGCGTATACATGGGAAAATGCAGGCGTCTTTGCTTCCGCATCACTGCGCAACAGTGACGGCTACAGGCACAACACTGATTACAGGAACTACAATGCCTACATTAGGGTTGAGGGCGGAACCGTCAGAACCGGACATTTTGATTTCCAGGCCGGTGCACAGAAAAGGCGTTTCGGCTCAAACGGTTTCTATGCCGCCTACAATCCGGACCAATACGAGGAGACGTCCACTTATCTTGCATCCCTGCGCTGGTCGTCAGGCTTCGGCCCCTGGAATGTGGCTGCATCAGTTTCCTACAGGAAAAATTTTGACCGGTACGACTGGACAAGGGGCACTCCGATGAACTGGCACAATACTGACAATGCCGGTGCAGAAGTGCGTGCTGATGTGGATTGGGCCGCTGGAAATACCCTGATTGCCGCAGACTGGATGTATAATCACATATTCTCATCCAATCTTGGAGAGCCTCTTGACTCGCCTGCAGGCAAGGACGGAAGGTATAAATGCGCGAAGTCACGCAATACGGCCAACGCATACGTAAGGCACTCAAAAACATTCGGCATATTCAGTCTGTCTGCAACCGGCGGAGCGGGAATAACCCCGTACGGAACTACGGCGCTGTGGAGTGCTGCCGCCGTAGTCTATCCTGTGGACGGACTCTCCATAAAGGCAAGTGCGCATCAGTCCATGCGACTTCCTACATTCACTGACCTGTACTACACGTCAAAAGCCCAGATCAACAATCTCGGCCTTATACCGGAAAAGGCTGTTACATACAGTCTCGGAATCAACTGGAAGAGGGATACCTGGAATGCCGGAGTATACACATACCTGCGTGACTGCAGAGATTTGATCGCCTGGGTTTGGAGGGACGAACTTACCGTAGGTGACAAACACTACACGAGCGTGTGGCACAGCGAGCAGCAGACCAAAATGCTTGTTGCAGGAGTGGAGGCAAGTGCTGAATATTGTCCGGACCATGGAATTTTGCGCAGGATAAAGGCTTCATACGGTTTTATTGACAGCAGCCGTGAAAGCAAGCTCCAGACATCTTCTGTAATGGATTACATGAGGCACAAGGCGGTTCTGAGTGCGCATTTCTCTTTTTTTAAAAGACTTGATTTTGTGGTGACCGGCTCAGTATTTGACCGTTTCGGTTCATATATTGAGTATCAGTTCGGTGATGACAACCAGCCTTTGCGCGACGAGTCCGGCGTCATGATTACGGAGAACAGGGATTTTGCCCCGTATTTTCTCCTTGACATGCGGCTGAGCTATGATTTCCGCCGTGTTACGATCTATCTTGATGTCAATAATGCCACGAACACCGGATATCGCGATTTCGGAGGAATAGCCATGCCGGGAATATGGGCAAGCGCAGGCCTTGTCGTGACTGTCCGCTGATTGCGTAACATAACAAAAGAGTACGGCCAACATTTTTAGGCCGTACTCTTTTGTTATTTTGCTGATGTACAAGTAGATCAGCCGCGTATCATTCTGATTGTCTCAATGGGATCCGGGGAACGGAATATTGAACTTCCCGCCACAAGAATCTCTGCACCGGCTTCTGCAAGTGCCGCGGCATTTGACGGTCCCACTCCCCCATCTACCTCTATCGTAACATCCGAGCCTCTTGCCGATAGTTCAGCTTTCAGCGCACGGATTCTTCCGTATGTGGAGTCAATGAATTTCTGTCCGCCAAATCCTGCAAAAACTGACATAAGCATAAAGTAGTCGCAGTGTCCGATGTATGGATAAAGGCGTTCTACCGGTATGTCCGGATTTATTACCAGGCCAGCCTTTGCACCGCGCTGGCGGATCTCTTCTGCCAGTGACACGGGATCTGCCGAGGCATCAATGTGAAAACTGACCATATCCGCGCCGGCTTCGACAAATCTGGCTGCATACTTCTCCGGATTGACAATCATCAGATGCACGTCAAGCGGCTTTTCTGCCTTTGATGCAATTGCCTCCACTATAGGAAATCCGTAGGATATGTTCGGGACAAATACACCGTCCATAATGTCAAGATGAAAGATGTCGGCATGGCTGTTGACCATACTGATATCCTTTCCTAACTCAAGGAAATCGGCAGAAAGCATAGAGGGAGCTACCTGTACCATGGCACTTCTATCTATAATTTGCAACTACATCTGCAAGAAGGGCAACGAACTTGTCAAGGGAAGCAAGGTCAAGCCTTTCTCCCGGCGCGTGGACTCCCCTCAGGGTCGGTCCGAATGAAACCATGTCAAGTCCCGGGAATTTTTCCGTGAAAAGTCCGCATTCAAGCCCTGCATGTATGGCCTTGACCTTAGGTTCAACGCCGAAAAGCTTTTTATATGAAGCCACACACGCGTCCCTTACTGGCGATACAGCGGCCGGTGCCCATCCGGGATACTCGCTCTCATGGGTTACCACGGCTCCGGCCAGTGCAAAGCATGCCTCCATCTTTGCCGCAGCCGCACGGCGTGCAGCCGTGACGCAGCTGCGCTGGCTTGAACCGATACGGATCAAGCCCGGCTGCGGCATTTTCACTGACGCCAGATTGGTGGATGTCTCCACGAAATTTTCTATTTCCTGGCTCATTGCCAATACGCCATGAGGAGCTGCACAAAGTGCCGCAACCAGACTCCATGCTGTATTTTCATCTATGGCTTTTGCATCAGCCACGGCTTCAGCTTCCCTGAATCCCGTCTTCAGGTCCTTCTCCACTGCCCCGTACTCTTCAGCCACCTCATCAGCATAGGATTCGAGCCTTTCCTTTATGATTTCAAGCGTTTCAGGTTCCGCCGCAACAAGAGCCTTGGCCTCTCTTGCTATTGCATTCCGTTTGTTTCCTCCGTCAATGCTGACCAGCTGCCAGTCAAGATCAGTTATTCCGTACAGAAAGCGTCCGAGAATCTGAACCGCATTGGCACGTCCTTTATTTATATCGTCACCGCTGTGTCCTCCGACTGCATCCTTGACGAAAACTTCACCAAATGCGAAGCCTTCTTCAACCTCAATTTCATTGTAATGGAATTCGGCTGTAGTGTCGAGTCCGCCTGCACATCCGACAAATATTTCCCCTTCGTCCTCAGAATCAAGGTTCAGCAATACTTTTCCTGTGAAGAATCCTGGCTGGAGGGCCATGGCACCGTCAAGACCGGTCTCCTCTGCCACTGTGAACAGACACTCTATCTTTCCGCATGGCATGTCGGAATCAAGCAGTGCGAGCTGGGCAGCGATACCTATGCCGCAGTCAGCACCGAGAGTTGTGTCAGGAGCAATCATCCAGCCGTTCTCAATGACAAACCTGATCGGATCCTTGGCAAAATCGTGCTCTACCCCTTCATTTTTTTCGCACACCATATCAGAGTGGCTCTGGAGGACAATTGCCGGAACATTCTCAAATCCCGGTGCCGCCTCCTTCACAATCAATACATTCCCAGCCTCGTCCGTCTTGCATTCAAGATTACGTGCAGCTGCAAATTCCTGCAGATATGCTATAATGTGCTCCTCATGGCCGGACTCCCTCGGAATCCTGGTTATTTCCTTAAAAAAGGACAGTACAATCTCTGAATTCATATTTTGAAAAATTATTTGTCATTGGAAGTGTCTATAAAAGAAAACGATTGAAAGTGAATGCCGACTTCACCATCAATCGTGATTCCATAATTATCTGCGGACAGGCGCAAGCATCTTCTCTATGTCTGTGACATATTGCCGGAAAGTCTTGTCCGTTGACATCAGGTCGGAGACTGTTGTACATGCATGCAGGACAGTCGCATGGTCCTTTCCGCCGATTTCCGCGCCTATTGTTGACAGCGAACAATTGGAAATAAGGCTGCGTGACATGTACATTGCAATCTGGCGTGCCTGGACTATCTGCCGCTTGCGTGTCTTGGACAGCAGGTCATCCCGGGTTATGCTGAAGTAATCACACACGACACGCTGGACCTTGTCGATTGTAATGTCATTCTGCTGCTCGCCTACAATCTTGTCAGTTATGTGTTCAGCAAGCTCCACAGATACTTCCTTATGCGCAAGCGTCGCATTGGCTATGAGTGAAATGAGCGCCCCCTCAAGTTCACGGAAATTGGACTTTATCCTTGTGGCAAGGAAATTCAGCACATCATCTCCGAGCTGTACCCCCTCACGGAAAGCCCTTGCCTTGAGCATTTGCAGCCTCGTGGCGAAATCAGGACGCTGCAATTCAACGGAAAGTCCCCATTTGAGCCTTGAAAGAAGCCTTTCCTCAAAATTCTCCAGTTCCACAGGAGGCCTGTCAGAAGTGAATATCAACTGCTTGCCTGACTGGTGAAGGTGATTGAAAATGTTGAAAAAGGCATTCTGGGTGCTCGGGCCCACCAGATCCTGTATGTCATCCATTATGAGTACATCCATTTTCTGGTAGAATGCGAGGAAGTCCACAAGCTTATTCCTTACGTTGACGGCATCCATATACTGTGTCTTGAACCTGTTGGCCGGTACATAAAGCACCACAAGCTCAGGAAATTTCTTTTTGATGGCAATTCCGATGGCCTGTGCAAGGTGTGTCTTGCCAAGTCCTGGACCGCCGAACAGGAAGAGAGGGTTGAAAGCCGTCTTTCCGGGAGCAGCAGAAATGCTTTCTCCGGCAGTAAAGCCCATTTTGTTGCACTCACCTACAATCAGGTTCTCAAAGCAGTATACGGGATTCAGCTGAGGATTTACCTGAATACGCTGGATGCCTGGAAATACTATAGGGCCAGGGTTGCCTCCCCTGTTGTAAGTCTCCACGGATATCATCCTGCTGTTCACAGGAGCGTTACCGTGTGCCGCAGGATATATGAGCGACTGCTGTTTCTGGACAGGAGTAACCACATATATGAGTTTGGCAGCCACGCCCAGCTCTTTTTTGAGGGATGCCTTCAGAATGTCAAGATAGGCTCCTTCGAGATACTCACGGAAAAACTCAGAAGGAACCTGTACCGTAAGTGTAGACTCAACCAATGAGACAGGCTTGATAGGCCTGAACCATACGTCGAACTGCTTGGGTTCAATATTCTGCTGAATGAAATTCAGACAGTTGTTCCATACTGATATGTGCTTTTCCTGTATCATCTTTTGGGGTTATCTATTAATTAGAGCCGTGCTATCCGCAACGGGAGTACAAAGATGAGGAAAAAAAAGTAATAAAAAATCGAAATTTCTATTGCATTTTAATTTTATTTTACAGCTATCCATTTAGGAACTGTCAAAACGCCTATTTATTTAATTTGATGATTATCAAATAATTATAACTGTAAATTTTATCCGATTACCAGAGTATACTTAGGCGTGAATATGATAAATGATCAGCGGAGAGAAATTATTGATATATGCAAAAGAAAAGGTGTTCCTTATGTTGGAGTTGTTAGAAATAATGAAAGATATCAGATGATGGACTGTGAAAAAATGTGCGAAGAGTGTATAAAATAATTTCTTGGTATATCAAAT
>CAMWUW010000042.1 GCA_947177525.1 uncultured Bacteroidales bacterium
TGACAGGAGTCACTGTGAAAGATGAGCAGATTTCTGCAATAACCACTGCGACATCTGCCAAATTCAAACGCTATTGCTTCAGAAAAGGAACCGGAAGCATGACTTCAACCCTTAATGTGGATGCTGTCAATGGCGTCAACTACGTTTCCACAGAGCTTGCTCTCCAGTTCTCCAGAATGGAAACGACCAAGAGAGTTGAGATGACGGCTCTGTCACTCAATGACCTTGTCGTCATTGTCAAGGATGCCAATGGCAAATATTGGTATCTTGGCAAAGATGAACCTGTGACGGCTTCTGCAGGAGGTGCCCAGACCGGAACAGCAAGGACGGATGCGAACAATTATACCTTGACGCTTTTGGACAACTCCATTACATTCCCTTATGAGGTTGATCCGGCAATAGTTGAGGAACTTGTCGCATAAGGCGTGCCTGGATGCCGCTGCGCCTGTCTCCATGTCGGGGCGGGCGCTTTTATATTAGTACATGTTATTTAAAGTTAAGATTATTATGTTGTTACTTGCACTTATCGAAACAATTGAAAGAACTGCTTTGAAGCATACGGCAATTGCGGTTTCTGTCGGTGATTCCGTGCCGTCTGACGCTCTTTCCTCAGAGGCCGGTAACGGGGTCTTTGCGTTTGCGCAGAGGCTGCATGCCGGCAGTGTTGAACTTGACGGCTTTTCATTCGGCCTTTCGCTATATTATATCGTAGCAAATGATGCCGGACAGGACAGGCATCTTGAAACCCAAAGCACCGGATTGTCGGCCTTAGCTGATATTATTAATGAACTTGCCGGAATGGGAATCGGAGTAGGAGAATATACGTTTGAGGTTTTCAATGACGGCGTGGTGAAGGGGTGTTCCGGAGTCAGATGTGATGTGGTTTTGGAGGTAAGTTTCGATTGGGACACCTCGCAATACGTCTGAACATGCTTGCTCATAAGCCATATAAGGTGACGGCCCAGTTTGTTGCAGGCCTGCTGGTCACTCTTGCCGGAATCGCACTTTTGTACATCGGATGTTTCCTGCCTCCTGTCGGGACTATTGACCCGTCTGTGCTGGTCGCTTTCGGGGAAACTGCGACTTTTGCGGGAGCGCTTATCGGCGTAGATTACCATTATAGGTATAAACTGGATCATAGTGATGGGAACAATAAGTGAAAACTTCAGTTACAGTGAGTTTGAAGCCAGCGATGTTGCTGTCGTTATGGGCATAGTCAATGAAATCACCGGCGAGCAGGTGCGCAGTGCCGTCCGTGCACTTGTCGTGAATGTGCTTCAGCCGTTGCGGGACAGGTGCGGCACTCCGTTGAGAATCAACAGCGGATTCCGATGCCCGGAACTCAACAAGGCGGTCGGTGGTGCCCCTGCAAGCCAGCATTTGATTGGAGAGGCGGCCGACATAGCATTTGCCGAACCCTATAGACTTGCTTTGATGGTTTTGGAATTGGGACTTCCGTTTGACCAGATGATACTCTATCCGTCGTTTTTGCATATAAGCCATAAGAAGAGCGGGGTACAGCGCCGCATGGTGCTTTATAGCCGCACTTACGAAGGATTGAAGTTATGATATTCTCAAAGTGCAGGACTCAATGCCCTGCATTTTTGTTTACGCGAACTCTAATTCGTAAAGATGATATGAAAACTGTAAAGTATATTATAGGGATGCTGCTGTGCTTGTGCTGCGGCTTCATCTTCGGAATCAAGTCTGCCCAAGAATGCAATGACTGCATGGTTTCTGTTTCTGCTGATACATTATGGGTGCATGATACCATATTCCGGGACAGGCCTGTTCCCGTGGAAATCCGCCGGATTGACACTTTGCTGGTTGAGGTTTCTGACACGGTCGTGCTTCATGATACGGCATACGTCATGTTGCCGACTGAGCGGCGTGTCTATTGTGACAGCACCTTCCGTGTGGTCATTTCCGGATACAGGCCTGTTTTGGATACCATTGCCGTATATCCGGTGTCACGGTACATTACTACGGTAAAGACTGTTGAAGTGCCGTGCAGAAAACGGTGGGGAATAGGTGTGCAGGCAGGATATGGAATGTATCTTGATGCCGGCCGGCCCGGGTTCGCCCCATACATCGGGTTGGGAGTGTCATATAATTTTTTGAGTTTCTGAATTTTGCCGGAAACTTGAAGCCGTCTTATTGTCTGAATAGTCAACAGCAGCAAAGATAAGCAAGTAATGGGATTGCCCTTCCGGAAAAGTGCTTATCTTTGCATCCTATGACAAATGTTTTATATATCCACGGCATGGGAGGAGGAGGGGACAGCAGGATTCCCTCCATATTGAAGGATCGCATCGGCAGATATGTTCCGGAAACTGATTCCGTCAATATTGTTGTGCGTACGTATGATTTTGATCCGGAGACCGCCCATGCCCAGATTGTGTCGTGGATGGATGAACTCAAGCCTGTACTTGTTATCGGGGAGTCGTTGGGGGCTCTGCATGCGCTTCGCGTGACCGGAATTCCGCATCTGTTTGTGTCGCCTGCGCTCAATACTCCTTTGTTTTTCCGTTATATGGCCTGGATGACTTTCCTGCCCGGGGTGACAGGGATGCTTGACCGGATGTACCGCCCGAAAGACGGAGACAGGCAAAAGCTGCATTTTACATATAATGTGTTGCGCAAATACGGAAAGCACAGGAAAATGGCCATCCGTAATTCTGCCGTGGCGCGTAAGTCCGATATGTATTTTGCATTTTTCGGTGTTCATGACCATTACAGGAAAAGCGGCATCGTAAGCGTGCGCACTTGGAAAAAATATTTCGGCGACTCATACATGATGTATGACGGGACTCATTTTATGGAAGAAGAGTTCATAGATTCGATGCTTATGCCTAAAATACTTGAAGTGCTGGTGCATAAACAATAAAACAGGAATGTTATAACTATTAACATTCCTGTTTTATTATCTGATACTGAGTGTAAAAAGCCTTATTTACCGATTGTCCTTCCCGGATAAGCTTTGAGACCTTCCTCAAGAATTGTCATGGCCTTTTCCATTTCTGATACGGCAAGTACATACGACAGACGCGCATGGTTCTTTCCGTATCCCGGGGTCTTGTAGAAAGACGCAGCCGGAGTTACCATGGTTGTCTCGCCGTTTATGCGGAACTCCTCGAGCATCCACTTTGCAAAGCTCTCCGCATCATCCACCGGAAGCTCGGCTATCGTGTAGAATGCCCCCATAGGAACAGGTGTGAATACGCCCTCCATCTTGTTGAGCCTGCCTGTCATATAGTCACGTCTTTTTATGTATTCTTCCCTGACTGCGGCGAAGTATTCCTCAGGAGTGTCAAGTGCTCCGATTGACGCCATCTGGCCCAATACCGGAGGACAGAGCCTTGCCTGTGCAAACTTCATGGCTGCAGCCATCACCTCCTTGTTGCGTGAGATGATGCATCCGACCCTGACACCGCACAGGTTATATCTTTTGGAAACGGAGTCGACGAGTATTACATTCTGGTCCAGGCCAGGTATGTTCATTGCGGAAAAATGCGGCTCATCCGTATAGCAGAACTCACGGTAAACCTCATCCGAAATGAGGAAGAGGTCGTGCTTGCGGGCGATTTCACCTATTGCGAGCATGTTCTCCTTGGAGTAGAGGGTGCCGCTCGGGTTGCCCGGGTTGCAGACCAGTATCGCCCTTGTCCTGTCGGTTATCGCTTTCTCGAACTCTTCGATAGGAGGGACCTGGAAGCCGTTCCTGATGTCTGTCGGGATAGCCTTGAGGGTTATTCCGTTCAGGAAAGCGAAAGTGTTGTAGTTCGTGTAGAACGGCTCGAGCACTATCACTTCGTCTCCGGCGTCGCATGTTATTTCGAGGGCGAGGTTGACGCTCTCGCTTCCGGCAACCGTTATTATGATTTCCGGCACCTCAATGTCAATGCCTATTTTCCTGTAGTATTTCTCCACGAGTCCCTGTCTGAGCTCCATGAGTCCTGCAGAGTGGGAGTAGGATATGTGCTGCGGCATGTTGCTTTTTACGGCATTGAGCGCGCATTCCGGAGAATCAATGTCCGGCTGTCCGATATTGAGGTGATATACTTTCACGCCCTGCTTTTTAGCTGCATCGGCGTAAGGTACCAGCTTCCTGATTGCAGATGCCGGCATCTGTTGGGCTTTGGTTGAAATATTGGCCATTTTTATCCTGTTGTTTTCGTATGTACCAAGGACAAAGATAGCGATATTTTATTATCTTTGCGCCCGACTTGACAAATTAATGGATAAAACTTATGGCAACTTTCAGGCAAATGGCTCTAAATGAGTCTGCTTTGCACAAAACAGAACGTTTTTACGTTGAGAATAGACCGGTTTCTGAGTATTTCGGTGAGAATGTGCTTGACCTCGACAAGATGAGAGGGTACATGTCACAGCAGGCTTACGAGGCTGTCCTTGCATCGGTGAAATTCGGTGCCAAGCTTGACCGCAGCGTGTCGAATGAAATAGCTTCCGGAATGAAGGCGTGGGCCATGGAAAAGGGAGCTACGCACTATACTCATCTGTTTCAGCCTCTTACCGATTCCACTGCGGAAAAGCATGAGGCCTTTGTAACTTTCAAGGACGGCAAGGCTTTCGAGAAATTCAACGGAAGCGCCCTTGTGCAGCAGGAACCTGATGCCTCAAGTTTCCCGAACGGAGGACTCCGCAACACTTTCGAGGCAAGGGGCTATTCGGCATGGGACCCTTCATCTCCGGTGTTCCTGATGGACGGAACTTTGTGCATACCCTCTGTTTTCGTGTCATATACCGGTGAGGCCCTTGACACAAAGGTCCCTAACCTCAAGTCCTTGCATGCCCTCAGCGAGGCTGCCGTTTCAGTGGCCAATCTTTTTGACGGGAGCGTCAAGGCCGTAAAGGTCAATCTCGGTCTCGAGCAGGAATACTTCCTTGTTGACGAGTCACTTTATAACGCAAGGCCAGACCTCATGCTTTCCGGACGTACGGTAGTGGGGCATACCTCGGCAAAGGACCAGCAGCTTGAGGACCATTATTTCGGGGCGATACCTTCAAGGGTCAGCTCCTTCATGAAGGATTTTGAGACTGAGGCATACAAGCTCGGCATTCTTCTCCAGACACGTCACAATGAAGTGGCTCCCAACCAGTTCGAATGCGCCCCTGTATTCTGCGAGGCCACAAAGGCCATTGACCAGAACATGATGCTCATGATAGTGATGCAGAAGGTGGCGGAGAAGCATCATCTCAAGGTCATTTTCCATGAGAAGCCTTTTGACGGTGTAAACGGCTCCGGAAAGCATTGCAACTGGTCCATCATGACTGATACCGGTGTGAATCTCCTTTCGCCGGGCAAGACTCCGACAAAGAATCTGCAGTTCCTGTCGTTCTACGCTTCCGTTCTCAGGGGCATTTACAAGCATCATTATCTGCTTATGACATCTGTGGCGACGCTCGGCAATTCATACCGCCTGGGCGGCAATGAGGCACCTCCTGCTGTGGCTTCAGTGTTCTCAGGCTCGACTCTCTACGGAATTTTCCGCTCCATCATGGAACTGGGAGATGCCCGCATGACAGCATCTTCGCAGGAGTCGATCAAGATTGTCAATGCCATACCTGAAATATTCCCGGACAATACGGACAGGAACAGGACATCTCCGTTTGCATTTACCGGAAACCGTTTTGAGTTCCGTGCCGTCGGTTCGTCGCAGAATGTCGCTTCCGCAGTTTATGTGCTAAATTCCATTGTGGCAGAGAGCCTCAAGGATTTCCGCCGCGAAGTGGATCTTCTCGAAGCCGCTGGTGAGGACAGGTCTTCGGCTATTATGGCTGTCGTGCGCAAGTTCATAACTGAGGCCAAGGACATAATGTTCGAGGGCAACGGATACAGCAAGGAGTGGGAAATCGAGTCCCAGGCACGCGGACTCAGGGCCGTGAGGAACGTGCCGGAGTCATACGAGGTTTACCATGAGGCGCAGACGGTAGAGCTTTTCGACAAGCTTGGCGTTCTTGCTCCCAATGAGGTGGAGGCCCGTTTCGAGGTGCTCAATGAGGTCTATGTGAAGAAACTTCAGATTGAGGCCCGCATTCTCGGGGACATCTGCCTTAACCATGTAATACCGGCTGCAGTTAGGTATCAGAATGTCCTTATAGAAAACGTGAAGGGCATAAAGGATATTTTCGGAGACGACTATATGAATTTCTGCTCTTCTGAAATCGAAACGCTTAAAAAGATATCCTTCCATATAAACAACCTGTCCGCGGATGTTGTAAGGCTCGTGGATGCCCGCAAGAAGGCGAACAGGATTGAAGACATTGGGGATCGGGCAAAGGCCTATTCCCACGAGGTGAAGGATATGATGGACAAGGTGCGTTACAGTGCGGATCATCTTGAGATGATAATTGATGATGAGATGTGGCCGTTGCCTAAGTACAGGGAGCTTCTGTTTTTTTAGGATGTGCCATAAGGTTGACTGCTTATGTATATAGAAAGTATAAGTCCTGAAGATTTAGAGAAGCTTGATTATGTGTCTTTTCCAGGGAAGATCTGCGTAATCGATTCTGTTGGGGTGGAATTCAACAGGGCTATGGCCTATCTCCGATCACAGCCTGTGATAGGATTCGATACCGAGACCAGGCCATGTTTCTCGCATGGACAGTCGCGGCACGGGGTGGCACTTCTGCAGCTGTCCGGGCCAGACAGGGCTTTTCTCTTCAGAATCAATAAAATGGGAATGCACCGCAGGCTCTGCAATCTATTGGCAAACGGCAAGGTGATAAAAGTAGGTGCAGCCATACATGATGATATACGCGGCCTGCAGAGGCATCATGACTTTGTTCCTGACGGTTTTGTTGACCTTCAGAAAATTGTGTGGGAATGGGGGATCAGGGACAAGAGTGTGAAGAAGATGTCTGCAATCATTCTTGGTTTCCGCATCTCAAAGACACAGCAGCTTTCGAATTGGGAGGCGGAGACTTTGTCTGATTCTCAGTGCAGGTATGCTGCAACAGATGCCTGGGTGTGCCGTGAAATGTATCTGAGGCTGCTCGGCTCAGAAAAGAATCCATTGAAAGAAGAAACAGAAATATGATAAAAGTAGTATTGAGGAAAGGCAGGGAGGAGTCTCTGTACAGATTTCATCCATGGGTGTTTTCTGGGGCAGTCGCCCAGGTGCATGGGACGCCGGAGGAGGGTGATGTTGTTGCCGTGCATGCTGCGGACGGACGTTTTCTGGCTTGCGGCCATTGGCAGATAGGGTCAATAGCGGTACGCATCCTGAGCTTTGACTCTGATGTGCTCAGCCCGGATTTCTGGGAGACTATGATTTCCCGTGCTTTGGCAGTGCGTCTTGCCTGCGGCCTTTCTTCCGAAGAGACAAACTGTTACCGTCTTGTGCATGGAGAAGGGGACAATCTGCCCGGACTGATTATAGATTATTATGACGGCGTGTGTGTGATGCAGGCTCACTCAGTGGGAATGTTCCGTGCGAAAAAACAGATTTCTGAAGCACTCAGAAAGGTATATGGTGACTCTTTGAAAGCGGTATACGACAAAAGTTCCGGTACAGCTCCTTTCAAGGCTGGCCTGGAACTGGTGGACGGATATATGTACAGGCGGGATGATTTTGTCGAGAATGAACTTGCTGTCGTTGAGAACGGGCATAAGTTTCTTGTAAACTGGACAGAGGGTCAAAAGACAGGGTTTTTCCTTGACCAGAGGGATAACAGGGCCTTGGTAGGGAAACTTTCACGAGGACGTAACGTGCTGAATCTCTTCTGCTACACAGGTGGCTTTTCAATCTATGCTTTAGCAGGCGGAGCTGCCCACGTGGACTCAGTTGACAGTTCAAAGAAGGCAATGGCAATGGTGGACAGGAATGTCGGGCTTAACGGTTTTGCGCCGGAAACGCATACTGGCCTGTGCTGTGATGCGATAGACTATCTCAGGCAGGTTCCTGAAGGAAAATATGATCTGATGATTGTTGACCCTCCTGCTTTTGCGAAACACCGCGGAGCACTCAGGAATGCTCTCAGGGCTTATCAGAGGCTTAATGCCGCAGCTATTGCCAAAGTTGCCCCTGGTGGATTTGTCTTTACTTTCAGTTGTTCACAGGTAGTTGACAAGGAAGCTTTTGCACTTGCCGTATTCTCGGCGGCTGCCCAGTGCGGCAGGAGTGTCAGAATACTTGACAGGATGAACCAGCCTGCCGACCATTCTGTCAATATTTATCATCCGGAAGGAGAGTATCTGAAAGGTCTGTTGCTTTACGTTGAATAGATATGAAAATGAAAAAAATAATCCTACCGTTCGCCATAGCTGCAGCATTGTGTTTCGCAGCCGATGCGTATGCCCAGGTGGCTCTTGTCAAAAACGGCAAGGCAAAATCACGAATAGTCATAACTACGTCAGAGAAGGCTGATTCTTCGGCGGCTTTTCTTCTTCAGGACATCTTGTGCAGGATAAGCGGAGCAAAGGTTCCCGTTGTATATGCCGGACAATGCCATGATGTTCCGCGCAAAGGTGATGTCCTCATCGGAAACGGACTGGGTGACAACTTGGACAACGGCCTTAGTGAGGACGGTTTCAGGCTGGTTTCACGTGGCGGAATGCTGAGGATTGTGAGCGGCGGAGACAAAGGCAGCATATATGGTGTCGTCACGCTGCTTGAGAAATATCTCGGAGTAAGCTGGTGGGGTGAGAATGAATATTCACTTTCACACTCTGCCGATATCATGCTTCCGGAGATGGATGAAATAGACAATCCGGCTTTCAGGTATCGTCAGAGCCAGTTTTATGGAATGAAGACCGATCCTATATATAAGATGTGGATGCGTCTTGAGGAGCCTTATGAGATGTTTGCCGGAAGTTATTGGGTACATACTTTTGACAAACTTCTGCCTTCTTCGGTCTATGGTGAGGAGCATCCTGAATATTATTCATATTTCGGAGGAAAGCGTCACCCGGGAAAAGCCAGCCAGTGGTGTCTGAGCAATCCTGAGGTTTTTGAGATTGTATGTGAGCGCATTGATTCAATCTTCAGGGCAAATCCTGGATGCAATATGATTTCCGTCAGCCAGAATGACGGTAACTATACAAATTGCCAGTGTGATGAGTGCCGCGCAATTGATGAATATGAAGGCGCTTTGTCAGGAAGTGTGATACATTTTCTGAATAAGCTTGCGGCAAGGTTCCCTGACAAGGAATTTTCGACCCTTGCCTATCTGTATACGATGAAACCTCCTGTGCATGTGAAGCCTTTGCCGAATGTCAACATAATGCTTTGTGACATCGACTGTGACAGGGAGGTTACGCTTAGGGAAAATGCATCCGGACGTGAATTTGTGGAGGCTATAGAAGGATGGAGCAGGATTACTGACAATATTTTCGTATGGGACTACGGCATCAATTTCGACAATTATCTTGCGCCGTTCCCTAATTTTCATATTCTTGCGGACAATATAAGGCTTTTCCGTGACCATGGTGCCAATATGCATTTTTCACAGATAGCCGGCAGCCGGGGCGGAGATTTTGCTGAGATGCGTACATGGATGGTCTCCAAGCTGATGTGGGATCCTTCCCGTGACCCGGAGGAATTGATGAATACTTTTTTGGAGGGATATTATGGGGAAGCTGCTCCGTATCTGTATCGATATATAAAGATGCTGGAAGGGGCTCTCATGGGCAGCGGACAGCGTCTTTGGATATATGACTCTCCGGTCTCGCATAAGAACGGTATGCTTAAACCGGAGCTCATGAGGCGTTATGCAATGCTTTTTGACCAGGCAGAAAAGGCTGTTGCCGGTGACAGTGTAAAGCTGGCACGTGTACAGCGCACCAGGCTTCCGCTTCTCTATTCTGAATTGGAGATTGCCCGTTCCGGAAAGAATATGGACATAAAGGAGCTGGAGAAAAAGCTGGATTATTTCGAGAGCCAGGTAAGACGCTTCAATGTGCCGACTTTGAATGAGAGGAACAATTCGCCTGTCGAGTATTGTGAATTGTTCAGAAGCAGGTACATGCCACGAGCAGAAAAAAGCCTTGCAGAGGGAGCTGAGGTCAACTTCATTGATATTCCTGATGGGGCTTATGCCGGTCTCGGCAAAACTGCGTTGACTGACGGATTGTTCGGCGGAGCCGGTTTTGTGGAAGGCTGGGTCGGCTGGGAAGGCCGTGACGCTGCTTTTGTCATAGATTTGGGACAGGTGCGGGAAATCCGCAGCATCGAGACGGATTTTCTTCACCAGCTCGGTGCATGGGTGCTGCTTCCTAAGCAGGTTAGGTATGAAATATCCGCTGACGGTGAGACTTATTGTACGGCTGCCGTAAGGGATATACCTGAAGACCGGAATCCGAAGATACAGTTTGTCGGCGTAAAGCACGAATTTGATGTTCCTGCGCAGACGCGGTATATAAAGGTAAGCGTAACCGGCACCAAGACTTGTCCACATTGGCACTATGGAGTAGGGCATCCTTGCTGGTTCTTTATTGATGAAGTCACAGTATTGTAGCCGGCCGTCGGTGCGGAAGTCCTTGACCACGGGTGGCTTTCTTTGCCGGCAACAGGGGAATTTTGGTATACTTTATAAAAAACGCATAATGAACCGGATGTTTATTTTTTGGGCTGCCATGATTGCAGCCGTAATGTCATGTCCAGAAATGAAAGCGCAGGACTGGGCGGATTTCAAGGCATACAGCCAGGCCAACTCAGAAGTTGTTTCAAAACCGGCTGCCGTATTTATGGGAGATTCCATAACGGAAGGCTGGGGACGTCAGGACGGAAGTTTTTTCAGTGACAATGGCTTTCTGTGCAGAGGGATTTCAGGGCAGACAACTTCACACATGCTTGTCCGCTTCAGGAGGGATGTGCTGGATCTTTCTCCCAAATATGTAGTGATAATGGCCGGGACAAATGACATTGCCCAAAACAATGGCATCATATCATTGGAAAATATTGTAGGTAATATAATTTCTATGTGTGAACTTGCCAAACTGCATAAAATCAAGGTAATACTGTGCTCCATAACTCCTGCGGACCGTTATTGGTGGAGGAAGGAAGTTGAGCCTGCAGCTGCCATAATGGAAGTGAACGGTATGCTGAGGGATTATGCTAAGTCGGCCAGGATTCCTTATGTGGATTTTCACTCTGTGCTGGCAGACAACGGAGGGGGATTGCCTGAGAAGTATGCTGCCGACGGGGTGCATCCTAATCTGGAGTGCTATAAGATTATGGAATCAGTCCTGCTTCCATATATAAGATAACAGATTTTATTTTCTGCCGACGGAAAGTCTATAAAAAAATCATATTTTCTGTAGCTTTGTCGCATGTTTTGGAGTCTAATATACGGAAAGTTGTCATCATGGGCATTCTCCGGCTTCGTAGCCATGAAAACAATAAATTAAGCTATATGAAAAAGTTTTTTACATTTTTTATGTGTGCTGCCGTTTTGTGCAGCTGTGCTTCCGGAAAATATTCCGGCAAGGGAAGAGTTGACTCTATTGCTTTCCCGGAGGGGATACATGCAGTTGAAGTGTCCGGTGCTATCTCAGTAACGGCATCAGCCGATGCGGAAGAAATGACAGTAAGCGGAGACAGCCTGGCTTTGGAAAATTTCATATATTCTTTTTCTGAAGGCACATTGTCGCTTGGCAGAAAGACAAATGTATTCAAGGAGGTCGGCAGCAAGGAGGGGGGACGTATATCAGTTGTTATCCCGCAGACTTCCAAACTCTCGTCTGTGACGGTGTCCGGTGCAAGCAGGTTTGTGGCAGAACAGCCCATGACTGCAGAAAAGATCTCCGTAAAACTTAGCGGTGCATCAAAGGTAAAGGCTGAAATTCAGGCAGGTGTGCTGTCGGCAAGAGTCACCGGTGCTTCTTCTGCACTGCTTTGCGGAAAGGCTGGAGAGGTGTCGTATTCAGTGTCCGGTGCCTCTCAGGTATCGTCGTCTGATGCCTATGTGTCTGCCGGAAATGCCAAAATGGAGGTCAGCGGTGCGAGCAGCGTGAAACTTGGCAGTGAAGGAAGATTGACGGGCAGCGTTTCCGGTGCATCGCGCCTCATATGCTATGGTGACTGCGTTTCGGAATTGCAGGTGACCGGTGCATCTACAGCTAAGACCGGAAGGTAACTTATTTTTTGTATAGACATTTGAAGAGGGCGGCCAATATTTTTTAGCTGCCCTCTTATTGTCTGTACTCTTATGACGGATGGAATCTTCTTTCAAATATTCCGTCCTTATAGACATGCTTTATTTTGTCATTTCTAATTGATGAATTTCATCAGCATGCTATAGACGAGATGGACAGGAAGGCCCATGATTGTGAAGAATGAACCTTCTATCCGGGTGATGCCTATGTAGCCGATCCACTCCTGTATTCCGTAGGCTCCTGCCTTGTCGTATGGCTTGAATGTGTCTACATAATATTCTATCTCTGCATCAGTAAGCTGCCTGAAATGTACTGTAGCCGTGTCAGACCGCGTTTCATGCCCCCATTTGTCACGTATGGTCACGGCAGTGATTACCTTATGTCCGCGTCCGGACAGGGCCTTGAGCATTCCGACAGCATCTTCCCGCGTGTGAGGCTTTCCCATTACGCGGTCACCGCAAAGTACCATCGTGTCTGATGTGACCAATATTTCGTTTTCAGCAAGTTCTCTATGGAATCCGAATGATTTTCCCTCTGACATAAGGGACGGTATATCCTCATGCCTTGTTTCCGGTGAGTATTTCTCTTCGAAATTATTGCGCACATCTGTCTCAAACCCGATGCCCAGGCCTTCCAGAAGTTCTTTCCTTCTTGGAGAGCCGCTTGCAAGGATGATTTTTTTGCCTTTTGTATCCATTTTACAGTATCTTTTTTACCAGGCTGAACATTTTGTACGGCATATAGCGGAATGGAAGATCGATCCATGTTCCAGTAGTCACTATCGAGCGCTTGTGTGTGAATGCCCCGAAGCTGTCCTTTCCGTGATAACGTCCTGTTCCAGACTTGCCTACACCCCCGAAAGGTATGTTTTCATTTGCAATGTGCATTATCACATCATTGATGCATCCTCCTCCTGACGAGGTCCGGCCTACGATTTCCCAGCCCTTGGACACATTCCCGAAGTAATATAGAGCCAGCGGTTTTTCTCTTGAAGTAACAAATTCTATAACCTTGTCAGTGAAAGACTTACCCGTGTCGTCAAGCGTGATTACCGGGAAAACGGGCCCGAAGATTTCCTCTGTCATGACAGGGGAGTCCAAGTCCGGATCTGCAATAAGCGAAGGCTCAATGCAGAGGTTTTCTCTGTCGCATCTGCCTCCGGAAAGCAGGTCTGCTCCTTCGAGATATCCGCTTACTCTGTCAAAGGCTTTTTCGTTGACCATTCTGGCATAGTGCCTGTCCGAAACAAAGTCTCCGCCGTGCATTTTCTCTGCTTCTTCAGCAAAGGCTTTTACAAAACTGTCCCTTACATCCTTGTGAATCAGTATGTAATCCGGTGCTATGCATGTCTGGCCGCTGTTAAGAGTCTTTCCCCAGGCAATCCTGCGCGCAGCAGTACGCAGGTCTGCATTCTTGTCCACTATACATGGACTTTTGCCCCCGAGCTCCAGGACCACGGGGGTCAGATTTTTAGCCGCGGCCTCCATGACAATCCTTGCCAGTGCAGGACTTCCGGTGAAGAATATTATATCGTGTCTGCAGGCAAGAAGTGCCGCGTTGACACTCCTGTCTCCCTGGACCACGGCTATATATCTCTCTTCAAAAGTGTCCCGGATCATTTCTTCAATGACCTTTGAAACTGACGGGACGTATGGCGAAGGCTTCAGTATTGCCGTGCATCCGGAAGATATAGCTCCGGCAAGCGGATTGAGCAGAAGCTGCACAGGATAATTCCAGGGAGAAATTATAAGTGCATTTCCGAGCGGTTCCTTGACAACATAGCTGCGGGACGGAAACATCTTGAGGGGAGTGCGCCTGCGTTCTTTCCTTGCCCACCTGTCCAGATGCCTCAGATGATTGCGGATTTCACCTGACACTATGCTGAGTTCAGTAAGACAGGCCTCTTCGTATGATTTGTGCAGGTCAGTCCAAAGTGCCTGGTATATGGGAGTCTCCCACTTCCTGAGGGCTTCTGCAAATTTCTTCAGCATGTTTTTTCTGAATCTTATGCTGAGTGTGGCCCCGCTGCGGAAATACTCCCTTTGTGCCTGTACAATGCCCTCTATTTTTTCGTCAGGTGTATTCTCTATTCTCATCTCTATGTTCTTTTCGATAAACGGCTATGATACTTTTCTGGCTGCAGCTTCTTCTTTTCTGCGTCCAGTAAAGTGGTCCATAGTATGATATACTCCGAACCACTCTCCGAATATCATGTCAAACCAGCTGACCGGAAGCAGTCCCTGGAAAAATCTTATGAATCTGAATGTGAACGGAATGCCTTTGAAGTCCGTGTTCTTTTCGATGGCCCTTATAACTTTTTTTGCTACATATTCAGGCTTCAGTATCGGAATGATGCGCGATTTTACACCGTCAAACATCCCTGTGTTTATGTAATACGGGGCAACAGTTGTAACGTGCACATTGCTTTTCATTTTTTTCAGTTCAATCCTGACGGAATCGGACCAGCCTATTGCACCCCATTTGCTTGATGCATATACGGACATGCGCGGATTGGAGAGCATGCCTGCTGCTGAAGCAATGGTGCATATATGTCCGCGTTCCCTTTGCAGCATGCCCGGAAGCATTGCACGGGTGACAAGCATCGGAGCTATGGTATTTATGTTTATTGTCCTTATGATTTCATCAGGAGTCTGCATGTCAAAGGTCTTGTTTCCGGTGACGATGCCTGCGCAATTGATGAGTATGTCTATCTCACCGCATTCCGAAACAGTCCTTTTGTATGAGGCCTCTATGGCTGCGTTGTCGGAAACATCAGTCAGATATCCCTTTACGTTGCCTGTTTTTCCCAATTCGGCAATGGCGCTTGCGATATTCTGTGCATTAATGTCCCAGATGACCAAGGTTTTTGCGCCTTTTTCGAGTGCCATCCTGCCCATCAGTCTGCCTATTCCGGAGGCTCCTCCGGTAATCAGGACATTGCTGTCTTCAAATTTCATAATGTTATCAGGTTTGGTTTTCAGTAAAATAAATCGGAACCCCTGTGGTTTCGCGGCGCAAATTTATAATATATAAACATCCCTGCCGCATCTGCAGCAGGGTATGTAGTGAAAAAAATATTTCTGTTGCAAATCTTTTGATTTTGTGGCGAAATTTTCCGCTTATATGGTGAAAAACGTGCGGTAAATCAGAATTTTGCCTTATAGTCGCTTACGTCAAGCTGCCATGTTCCCTGTATTTTCATTACGGTTTCGATAAGGGAGCGTGCGCATCCTTTGCCTCCGTCACGGTCGCTTATTACGTCGGCAGCTTCTTTTGCCTCTTCCACAGCATCCTTTGGACATACTCCGCATCCGCAGGCTTGCATTACAGGAACATCCGGCATGTCATCACCGAAATACATGACCTGTTCCGGAGAAAGGGAGTGTCTTGTGCAGAAGTCTCTGAAATCCTCCATCTTGTCCCTGGAGCCGAGATATACATCTTCTGGCTTTATCCCGCATGTCATGAAGCGTTTTCTGATGCTTTCTGACCGTCCTCCGGTAATTATGGCGAGACGGTATCCGTGCATTGCGGCCATCCTGAGCCCGAATCCGTCCTTTGAATCAAAGGTGCGGAAAAGTTCTCCGTCAAGATTTGCAAGGATTCCCCCGTCCGTAAGCACTCCGTCCACATCAAATGCGAATGCCTTTATTCTTCTGAACTTTTCCTCCATGGCATCTATGATTTTGCTCCTCCGCCGAAGCCGCCCATAGGGAAGGACGGTTTTGGATCGCCTCCGAGCGTTATGGGACCGTTCTGGCTCTCATATTTGTTCAGGTTGTCCTGAAGGGCAAGAAACAGTCTTTTTGCGTGTTCCGGAGTCATTATGATCCTGCTTTGTACCTCTGGCTTCGGGAGTCCCGGAAGCATTGATGCAAAATCAATTATGAATTCGCTCCTTGAGTGGGTGATTATGGCAAGGTTCGAATATATGCCTTTTGCCACTTCTTGTTTCAGCTCAATGCTGACTTCTTTTTCGTTTGCCATATTGTTTTGGTATTTGTTGTCTTTTGTCTACAAAATTAGTCGTATTATTTAAAGAAACCGAATATTTATGTAAAATTCAGGCTGTTTTTAATCTCTTGTTGTCAATTCATATGAAAATGTGTATCTTTGAAATATTGTGTAATTTTATGACGATATGAAAAATACTATCGGACTCATTTTTCTGCTCGTCTTGTCTGTCTTCTGCCCATACGCGGCATCGGCACAAGAGAGCAACAGTACAGATTTTAATGATGACCTTTTTGCCGGGCATGTACCGTATGGCATGATGTCATATCAGCGGGGACGTATTTACCTTGACGGCAGGGCGCTGACTTATGCGGAGATGGAGCAGGTCATGCCGCTCGACCTCTACAAGCAGGGAAGCGGAGGCCTAAGGATGAGGAACTCCGGAAAAAGGCTCATCATCGCCGGTTCTGTTCTGGCCGGGGTCGGTGCCGTGCTTATAACTTCCGGTTTCGGTGCCGCCGTGTATGAATCCGGTGCCGCACCTGCGCTGTTGTATCTGGGAGTATTGTCTTCTGTTCCGGGATATACCTGCCTTTCTGCCGGTATACCTCTTTATTGTGTCGGACAGTCACGTGCGAGAAGGGCTTCGGCGACATACAATAAAAGGGCGGAAGCTGGTTTGGTTACCTTCAATTTTGGAACGGCCGGCAATGGTTTGGGATTTTATCTGAATTTCTGAGTCTTTTTGATGAATATTCGGGAACTGTTTAAAATTAAACGGCTTCTTGACAAGGAATCTCAGTATAAAAATAGTATATTTGCACGATTTTGCGCCATTCTGCGTCAGAATCGTGCATTTTTGTGGCACGTGATGCGGAACTGCAGATTTATTATTTAGGAATAATGTTATAAATTTAATATTTATGGAATTGCCAGCTAAGTACAACCCTGCTGAGACAGAGGACAAGTGGTATGCCTATTGGCTTGAAAACAAGTTTTTTCATTCGGAGCCTGACTCCCGTGAACCTTATACAATAGTTATTCCGCCGCCAAATGTGACCGGAATTCTTCACATGGGGCATGTGCTCAACAATACGCTCAACGATGTGCTTGTCCGCAAGGCAAGGATGGACGGCAAGAATGCATGCTGGGTGCCTGGTACTGACCATGCTTCAATCGCCACGGAGAGCAAGGTGGTTGCAAAGCTGAAGGCTGAGGGCATAAGCAAGGAAGACCTGACAAGGGAGGAGTTCCTCAGGCACGCATGGGAGTGGAAGGAAAAGCACGGCGGAATCATCCTCAGCCAGTTGCGCAAGCTCGGTGCCTCATGTGACTGGGACAGGACCAAGTTCACTATGGATCCGGACCTGAGCGAGGCAGTCATAAATACATTCGTATATTTCTATAATAAAGGATATATCTACCGTGGCGTAAGGATGGTGAATTGGGATCCGGTGGGGCTTACCGCAGTCAGCGATGAGGAGGTGATCCACAGGGACACGACAAGCAAATTCTATCATCTCAGGTATTATATTTCTGACGGACAGGGAAATCCGACGGACAAATATCTTATCATCGCGACAACACGTCCCGAGACCATCATGGCCGATGCCGCCATCTGCATCAATCCTGCAGATGAACGCTACCATTGGCTTAGGGGAAAGAAAGTTCTGATTCCTCTGATCAACAAGGAGATTCCTGTAATCGAGGACAGTTATGTCGAGATGGAGTTCGGTACCGGCTGTCTGAAGGTTACGCCAGCCCATGACGTTAACGACTATGAGATAGGCATAAGGCACAATCTTCCGGTACTTGACATCATTGATGACCATGGATGCCTGAATGAAAAGGCGCAGATTCTTGTCGGGGAGGACCGTTTTGATGCGCGCCGCAAGATTGAGGATATGCTGCGCGAGGCAGGAAATCTTGAAAAGGTGGAGGCTTATACCTCACCTGTCGGATATTCGGAAAGGACAAACGCCGTGATCGAGCCGAGGCTTTCAATGCAGTGGTTCCTTAAGATGGATGCTCTTGCAAAGGATGCCCTTGAAAGTGTGGAGAGCGGCAAGGTGAAGCTGATTCCGGACAAGTACAGGAATACCTACCGCCATTGGATGGAGAATGTTCGTGACTGGTGCATCTCCCGTCAACTCTGGTGGGGACAGCAGATTCCTGCATACTATCTTCCTGACGGACAGGTAGTTGTTGCGCAGACTCCGGAAAAGGCCCTTGAACTTGCAAGGGAAATCATGCCGGGAGCAGTGGCAGAGGACCTCAGGCAGGACGAGGATGTGCTTGACACCTGGTTCTCCTCATGGCTCTGGCCTATTTCAGTGTTCGACACAAACAAGGCCGGCCATCCGGATGCCGTGCCTAACAGCGACCTTGCATATTATTATCCTACAAATGACCTCGTTACAGGTCCTGATATACTTTTCTTCTGGGTGGCAAGGATGATTATGGCAGGAAACGAGTTTATGAATGACGTGCCTTTCAGGAATGTATACCTTACCGGAATTGTACGTGACAAGCTCGGCCGCAAGATGTCCAAGACTCTCGGAAACTCTCCTGACCCTCTTGACCTGATTGAAAAGTATGGAGCGGATGCAGTGCGTCTGGGCATGCTCCTGTGCAGTTCTGCAGGAAGCGACATCCTTTATGATGAGTCGCAGATTGAGCAGGGCAGGAATTTCTGCAACAAGATCTGGAATGCGTACAGGCTTGTGACTGGCTGGAATGTGGACGTAAATGTGCAGCAGCCTGATGCTTCTGCAGTGGCTGTGGACTGGTTCCGCGCGAAATTGAGCCAGGCAATATGCACAGTGGAGGACCATTTCTCTAAATTCCGCATTTCCGATGCCCTCATGACTATCTATAAACTTTTCTGGGATGATTTCTGTGCATGGTATCTTGAAGCAGTGAAGCCTGCTTTCGGAGCCGGAATCGACAAGGAAACCTATAATGCCACAATCGGATTTTTCGATGCCCTTCTCAAGATGATACATCCTGTCATGCCTTTCATAACAGAAGAGCTTTGGCAGAATATGGCTGTCCGCAGTGAGGGTGAGACAATCATGAACCAGAGATATCCGGCGGCAGGAGAATACCGGGCTGAGCTTATTTCTGATTTTGCAATGGCATGTGAGGCTGTTGCCGGTGTCAGGAATATAAGGCAGCAGAAGAACATCTCACCGAAGGAGCAGCTTGAACTTAGGATAAAGGGAGAATTCCCTTCAGGAGTACTTCCTGTCGTTGTCAAGCTGGCCAACATTTCTTCCGTGGGCCAGGCTGAAGGTGACATGTCGGCAGCCCAGAGGTTCATGGTGTCAACTGCAGAACTTTTTGTTCCTCTGGACGGTCTTGTGGATCTCGGGGAAGAATTGCGCAAGCTGGAGGCAGACCTGGATTATTACAGAAATTTCCTTGCCTCTGTCCGCAGGAAACTTTCAAATGAGCGTTTTACTGCCAATGCCCCTGAGGCCGTCGTTGCTGTGGAGCGTAAGAAGGAGTCAGATTCCCTTGCAAAAATTGAAAGCATAGAGAATGCTATCAATTCTTTGAAAAACAGCAAATAAAACATTTGAGTTAGTATTGGTAACTTTTTTGTTATGATGAAATCTGAGCTTGATTTGGATGTCAGGTACTATGAAACGGACCAAATGGGGATAGTGCACCATTCAAACTATATAAGATATTTTGAGTGCGGACGCTCGGACATGATGGCCAAGGCCGGGGTGCCGGTTGACAAGATTGAGAAAGCCGGAGTCCTGCTTCCGGTAATCTCCGTCGAGTGCCGTTACAGGATGTCTGCCAGAATGGGAGACAGGATCAGGATAGTCACAATGATTGACAAGGTCCCGATGGCAAAACTTGT
This sequence comes from uncultured Bacteroidales bacterium, assembly GCA_947177525.1. GTDB lineage: Bacteria > Bacteroidota > Bacteroidia > Bacteroidales > UBA932 > Cryptobacteroides. Next base: position 19,947 of record CAMWUW010000042.1, read on the forward strand.
CATCAGAAATGAGATCTATGGTCCTGACGGAAGCCTGCTCTGTGACGGAAAGGTAATACTTGGCTTTCTGGATGCCTCCACAAGGAGGCCGGTCCGTTGTCCGGACATTTTGGTCAGGGCATTTGAGGAATGCCTAAAAGAAAATTAGATTATTTATGATATCTGTCAATAATCTTGTTGTGGCCTATGGAGGTTTCACGCTGCTTAACGAGATAAATTTTCATATAGGAGAGAATGACAAGATTGGGCTTGTGGGGAAAAACGGAGCCGGCAAGTCCACGATTCTTAAGCTGGTGTGCGGACTTCAGGTTCCGACTTCCGGCCATGTGGCTGTTCCTAACGGTGTGAAGATCGGCTATCTTCCCCAGATAATGGAGCACCATAGGGGAAGGAGCGTGATAGATGAGGCCATGACTGCTTTTGCCGACATGTTTGCGCTTGAGGATGAACTTGAGGCTATTGGAAACGAGCTTGCCAGCAGACAGGATTATGAGAGCAAAGAGTATCATGACCTCATAGTAAGAATGAATGAGGTGAATGACGCATTGATGTACAACCGTTCGGACAATCCGAAAGTGATGGCTGAGAAGACGCTTATGGGTCTTGGATTCCGCTATGAGGAACTCGGACGTCCGACGGAGACTTTCAGCCAGGGATGGAATATGCGTATAGAACTGGCCAAGATACTGCTCTCAAAGCCTGATGTACTTCTGCTTGACGAGCCTACGAACCACCTTGACATTGAATCAATAGAGTGGCTTGAAGGCTATCTGAAAGATTACAGGGGAGCATTGGTGCTTATTTCTCATGACAGGAAGTTTCTTGACAATGTCACTACGCGTACTGTAGAGATAATGCTGGGCAAAATCCATGACTACAAGGTTCCGTACAGCAAATATATAGAACTGCGCAAAGAGCGTATGGCACAGCAGCAGGCTGCATACGAGAACCAGCAGCGCATGATAGACAAGACCGAAGAGTTCATAGAGCGCTTCAGATACAAGCCTTCCAAATCCAATCAGGTGCAGTCAAGGGTGAAGCAGCTTGAGAAATTGGAGAGAATAGAGGTTGACATTGAGGACAAGTCTGCACTTTCCGTGAAATTTCCGCCGGCTCCACGTTCCGGTGACATTGCCTACAAGGCTGTCGATATGACTGTTGGCTATGGTGACAAGATTGTTTTTTCTGATGCCTGCATAGAGGTCAGAAGAGGCGAAAAAGTGGCTTTGGTAGGCAGGAACGGAGAAGGCAAGACCACTCTGATGAGGGTCATTATGGGAGAACTTGAGCCAAAGGGAGGAGAGTCAAGGCCCGGATATAATGTCCAGATCGGCTATTATGCCCAGAATCAGGAGGATATTCTTGACAAGAACGATACTGTATTCGATACTCTTGACAGGATTGCCGTCGGTGACATACGCATGAAACTCAGAGATATTCTCGGAGCTTTTCTTTTTAAAGGTGAAGATGTCGACAAGAAAGTTGCAGTTCTGAGCGGAGGGGAGCGGGCAAGGCTTGCTATGGCGAAG
>CAMWUW010000043.1 GCA_947177525.1 uncultured Bacteroidales bacterium
AGGTTGATAAGCTCACTTCAATCAGCGAGATGAATGGTATGCCTGTACATGGTGACGAGGCTATGGCTGCAATAAGAAACCAGGCATGGAACAGGTTCATGGATGAATATCTTTTCATACCTCAGGCCAACAAGGCAGGATTCAATGTGGGCAATGAGGAAATGTATAAGATGATGTCTGGAGAAATAATGTCTCCGGTGCTTATGCAGCTTTTCCAGGGCAATATGTCAAAAGAAATGCTCATCCAGTTCGAGAATCAGGTCAATGCAGACCAGACTGGACGTATGAAGATGTTCTGGGACAATCTTCTCGAAAGCGTAAAGGCTGCACAGTATTACTCTAAATACGAGTCAGTGCTCATGAAGAGCAACTTTACCAATTCTCTTATGCTTACCGAGCAGATAAAGGGCAACAACAATACTTTTGACGTAGAGTTTGTTATGGTGCCTTTCGGTTTTGCACAGGACACTACAATTGTGGTGAGCGACAAGGAAATCAAGGAGTACTACAACAAAAACAAGAAGTATTACAAGCAGAATGCAAGCAGGGACATTGAATATGTTGTGTTTGAAATAACACCTTCTGCTGAGGATATAGCTGCTGCAAATGATGCCGTTGCAAGGGTTTATGACTCTTTTGCTGAGACAGGAAACATGAAGAGCTTCCTTCTTGCCAATTCTGACAGGCCATACGATTCAAATTGGTACAAGGACGGTGAACTGGTAAGGATTTCAAGGAAGGTTAATGACTATGCCTTCAGCGCCAATGCCTCTGTGTCTGATGTCATTTCCGACGGAAATACTTTCTACGGAGTAAGGGTGATGGAGACTGCTATGGTTCCTGATTCAGTATTCATCAGCCAGATATATCTTGAAGGTGAGTCTGCTTCAAAGGCCGACAGCCTTATGGATGTTGTCAATGCAAGGAATTTCAACTCTTTGGCATCTGAGTTCTCTGCTGTTTATCAGGAGGGTGCTGACAACCAGGGAATGTGGAGGCTTCTTAACAATGCCATGACTCTTCCTAATTTTGACATGAATGCTCCTTTTGTCATGAATGACCAGAACGGAAAATGGCTTCTTCTCGTTACTGACAAGACTGCTCCTGTATCAAAGAAGAGGGTGGCTGTCCTTGAAAAGACTGCCCAGGCAAGCAACAAGACAAGAAACGATTTCTATTCAAAGGCAAATACTCTTGCCACTAAGTCAGCAGGAAAATATGAGAATTTCCAGAAGGCAGTGCAGGAGGATGGTCTGTATGCTTATCCTGTCAACAATATGGCAGAGGGGGCAAACAACCTCAATTCAATCAGTAATACGAAAGAGGTAAGCAGATGGGCATTTGAGGCTAAGAAGGGTGATGTTTCAAATATCATCTCGGTTGACAACAAATACTACATTGTGGCTGCCCTCAAAGGCATACATGAGGAAGGATATACTGATATCAGGGAAGTTTCCAATGTAATAAAGAATATTCTTAACCATCAGAAACTTGCTGACAAGAAGACAGCTGAAGTTGCTGAAAAGATAGAGGGACTTGATGATCTTCAGTCTATCGCCGATGCCCTCGGTACGGCTGTCAGCACAAAGGACGGCATGTCTTTCGCTTCGTTCAATTCTTATGGACTTGACAACATTTTCATCGGTGCCGCTTCTGTTTCTGAGGAAGGCAAGATTTGCGGTCCTTTGAAAGGCTCCAACGGAGTATATGTCTATAAGGTTACCGGACGTGACAACGGTGCATTCTTTACTGAGGATGATGCAAAGAACCGTAACATGCAGATGTCTTACTATACCATGAGGATGTACCGTCCTGTAATGGAAGAGGCAGCTGACGTGAAAAACAATATAGCAAGGTTCTATTAACAGATACCTGTGCTTGAGAAAGGCGTGGACTGTTCGGTCCACGTCTTTTTTTATGTGTTCATATTCGTTTTTGCCTATATTTGTCCTGGCGGTTTTTGCCTGTAATTGATTTGTTATGAAGAGATGTATATTATGGACTGCAATTGTCTTTCCGTGTTTTCTGTTTGTTTTGTCGGGATGCATAAATGATAAAAGTGAAACCGGTGCATCACTTGTAGTGGGGGACAGGCTTCCGGATTTTGAGGTTGTTATGAATGACGGAAGTGTGGTGTCTTCTGAAGGACTTGCCGGACATGTCTCTTGCATTGTGTTTTTTAATACTTCATGTCCTGACTGCAGAAAGACTTTGCCGTCTGTACGGCGGGTGTATGAAGAATATTGGCAAAAAGGCGTCTCCTTTGCCCTTATAAGCCGTTCCGAGTCTGAAGGTGATATTCTGCCTTACTGGGAGGAAAATGGCTTTGAAATGCCGTTTTCTGCGCAGGAGACAAGATATGTGTATTCGCTGTTTGCCGATAAGGGGGTACCGCGCATATATATATCAGACAGAAACGGGACCATCAGGTATATATTTACCGACAGTCCCGTCCCTTCATATCATGAGCTGCATGCTGCTTTGGATGCCTTATACGTTGAATAGGAAGTGCATTATGTCGCCGTCCTGGACCACATAGTCCTTTCCTTCTATTCCGAGTTTTCCGGCCGCCCTGCATGCCGATTCTGACTTGAGGCTTACAAAATCCTCGTATTTTATAACCTCGGCACGTATGAAGCCTTTTTCGAAGTCAGTGTGGATCACTCCGGCAGCCTTTGGAGCCTTGTCTCCCTTGTTTATTGTCCATGCCCTGCATTCGTCTGCACCGGCAGTGAAATATGTTCTCAGGTTCAGAAGCGAGTAGGCACTTTGTATGAGCCTTACGACTCCGGATTCTTCGAGTCCCATTTCCTCAAGGAACATCTGCCTTTCCTCATAGCTTTCAAGTTCAGCTATGTCTGACTCTATTTTAGCGGCTATTACGAGTATTTCTGCGTTTTCTTCCTTCACAGCCTCGCGTACAGCCTCTACGTACATGTTCCCGTCTTTTGCGGATGCTTCGTCAACGTTGCACACATACATTACAGGCTTGTTGGTGAGAAGAAACAGTTCTTTCGCCAGTTGCTGGTCCTCCGGATTGTCAAGTGACACTGTACGGCATGACTTGCCCTGTTCAAGTGCATCTTTGTATCTAAGAAGAAGCTCAAAAAGCCTTTTGGCACTTTTGTCTCCTCCTGCCTGTGCCTGTTTCTGCACTTTTGCAAGTCTGTTCTCAACGGTCTCAAGGTCTTTGAGCTGAAGTTCCAGGTCAATTACTTCCTTGTCCCTTACCGGGTCTACATTGCCGTCTACATGCACAATGTTCGGATCATCAAAACATCTTAGCACATGAAGTATCGCGTCAGTCTCACGTATATTGGCAAGAAACTGGTTTCCGAGTCCCTCTCCTCTGCTCGCGCCTTTTACAAGTCCGGCAATATCGACGATTTCCACTGTAGCGGGAACCACTCTTTTGGGATTGCAGAGGCTTTCAAGAACTTCAAGACGCTTGTCGGGAACTATGGTGGACCCTATGTTGGGCTCTATTGTACAGAACGGGAAGTTTGCGCTTTGTGCCTTCCCTGAGCTTACACAGTTGAACAAGGTTGATTTGCCTACATTGGGAAGTCCTACGATACCGCATTTAAGTGCCATATTCTATAGATTTTAAAATAAATATTTCTCTTTTTTATAATTGTGGCGCAAATGTACTGAAAGTTTTTCTTTTTCTTATAATCGACTTTGTTCCAAATCTTCATATTTGCATTTTTGAAGGATTTGTTATGAAGAAGGTGTTTCTGTTGGTGATTATAATTTGCGTGGCGGGAATCCGGACTTGCGGATGTGATTCCATTAGGGTTGTTTTCTGGAATCTTGAGAATTTCTTTGATTATATTGACGGAGGCAGCAGTGAGTCTGACAATGAGTTTTCATCTTTAGGGGTGAGGCGTTGGACGAAAAAGCGTTTTTATTCAAAATGTGATGCCGCAGCTAAGGGAATATTCTGGATTGCTGACAGATACGGCGGGCTTCCTGATATAATAGGTGTTGCTGAGGTTGAGAATTCATGGGTTCTGAAACAGCTTCTTGATTCGACTCCGCTAAGGAAATGCGGATATGGAATCATACACATTGATTCTCCGGACAGGAGGGGAATAGACGTGGCATTTCTGTATCTTAAGTCTTCTTTGGAGCTTTTGGATGTTTCGGTGAGGCTTCCGGAGTATATGGGAGAAAAGATGGCCACGAGATATATGCTGCAGGCACGTATGATGACGCGTGGAGGAAGGACGGTTGATTTTATAGTGAATCATCATCCTTCCAAATTCGGAGGTGAATCTGTATCTTCCGGCAAAAGAATGGCTGCCATGGCTGCGCTGGTGTCAATGTGTGATTCATTGAAGTGCGTGGGAGGCTCGGACTGCATTGTCGCGATGGGGGACTTTAATGATACTCCGGACGGAAGCCAGTTCAGGCATATCGACGGAATTCTGTGCAATAAGGGTACGGCGCTTCATGAAGCAGGCAAGGGTACCATAAGATATGACGGGAAATGGGATTTGATAGATATGTTTCTTGTAAGTGATTGCCTGGACTCGTGTTCTGAAATGGAAATATGCATGATACCCTTTCTGTTTGTGCGTGACAGGTCGCATCCTGGATACAAGCCTTTCAGAACTTATTCGGGCCCGAGGTATCAGGGAGGAGTCAGTGACCATTGTCCTGTTATTCTAAGGATAAATTTTCCGCAGGAGGAGTCTGGAAATGCTCAGTGACGTCAGGTTATGTTTTTCTTATAAATTTATGGAACAGTCTGCACCGATAAATAAAGATTTTGTTTACCTTTGAAAGATTTAAGTGAAATTTCATAACATTTAATACACTGAAACATGAAACAGAGAATATCTGAAAAGTTCCGTACTCTTTTCTCGGAAGAAGGCGATTTTTTTGCATCTGCCGGACGTATCAACCTTATAGGTGAGCATACCGACTATAATGGAGGCTTTGTTTTTCCTGGAGCCATAGACAAGGGAATGATAGCTGAGATAAGGCTCAACGGGACAGGGACTGTGCGTGCCTTTGCTCTTGATCTGGATGAGTATTGCGAATTCGGAATGAATGAGGAGGATGCTCCTGTGCAGAGCTGGGCAAGATATATATTCGGAGTCTGCCGCGAGATAATCAAGAGGGGAGGCAAGATTTCTGGTTTTGACACAGTGTTTTCCGGAGATGTTCCTCTTGGAGCCGGCATGTCTTCTTCGGCAGCCCTCGAGAGTACTTTTGCTTTTGCCCTTGACAATCTTTTTGCCCTTGGAATTGATAAATTCGAGCTTGCAAGAATAGGTCAGAGCACTGAACACAATTATTGCGGGGTTAAGTGCGGAATCATGGATCAGTTTGCTTCGGTCTTCGGAAAGAAAGGCCATCTGATGCGTCTGGACTGCCGTTCTATGGAATTTGAATATTTCCCGTTCGATCCTGCTCAGCACGGATATAGGCTGGTTCTGCTCAATTCTCTTGTGAAACATGAGCTGGTGGGCTCTCCATATAATGACCGCCGTGCATCATGTGAGCGTGTAGCCAAGGTTCTCGGACAGGAATTCCTCCGTGGCGCGACTATGGAGCAGCTTGAGGCAGTGAAGGATAAGATCTCAGAGGAAGATTATATGAGGGCGCGTTATGTCATCGGTGAGGAGAAGCGTGTGCTTGATGTATGTGAGGCCCTCGGCAAAGGTGATTATGAGACAGTAGGAAAGCGCATGTATGAAACTCACTGGGGCATGTCCAGGGATTATGAGGTGTCTTGTGAGGAACTTGATTTCCTTGCATCTTTGGCAGAGGAGAGCGGAGTTACCGGGTCCCGCATAATGGGAGGCGGTTTCGGCGGATGCACAATCAACCTTGTCAAGGAGGAGCTTTATGACGGTTTCATAGCAAAGGCCAAGTCAGCATTTGCTGAAAAGTACGGCCATGAGCCTATAGTCATTGATGTTGTCATCAGCGACGGTGCCAGGAAATTGTAATGCTTTAGTTGAGTGAGGCTTAAGGCCTTGACTGACAGTTATGGGGCTGACTAAAGAGTATTAGTCAAGCCCCTTTTTCTTGTTTTTCGCTGAGGTCAACCACGACTTCGTTTCCGAATATTCAATTCCCGGAAGGTTATTCTGATTTTTTGGTCACCCTCATGGTTGAATGCCATCTGGTTGCTTTGTGCTGGTGATTATCTTATTATAGAGTCAATCCATGAGCTGTCCACACGGATGAAGCCTTCGCCGGGGCGGGCCTGCGGATTGCGTGCAAGGATTCCGCTGCAGTCCTGGTAGACATTCCAGCCGATGTTCACTCCCATCATCTGTCCTTTGTAGGGATATGAAAAGGTTATGAGCCTTGAGTCATCTTCTCCTTCGGTCCTGTAGAAATGAAAGGCAGATGACATGAAAGCCTCATCCTTTTCAGGCATTTTTGCCGCTATTTCCAGTTTAGTGACGTATTTGCACATCTCTATCACAGCATCGTCAAGGCCGGCGTCATGAATAAGAACCTTCTCCATGAGAGAGCCTGTGTCATTCACTCTGCGCAGTGTATAGCCTCCCATTGCTTTCGTGTGCATGGTTATCGACTGCATCTGAGTTTCAGAAAGATCGCCTTCCGGCAGAATCCATATCATCAGTTTTCCGGCAGGGTCATGGTATAGTGTCTCATACCTTGCAAGGTTGACTTGGCCGCAGTGCGGACACTCCCACAAGAATAGTGAGCCGTCCTTTACTTTGTCCTTCAGTTCCGGATTGTCGGAAATATTGATGCTTCTGTAGATGTTGATTTTGTGCTGCAGGCCGCATTTGCTGCATGGGGCCAAGGCTTCATTTATGATAGACATAGTATTTGTATTATAACGTGAAATGTAAGTGGCTGATATTTAATACGATGTTTATAATCGCTGCCCTCAAATAGGGGCAGCGTATGTAAGGAAGTTGGTGTCAGTCAATGTGTTAGATTTCATGGTGATGTCAATGATTTTTAGGAATGCTCAGAATGACACATTGAAAACCGGTCCTACAAAATGATGTCCAGGTTTTATTCCGCTGTCACTGATGACCCTGTTGAAAGACGGTCCGGTGGCATAAGAATAAGTGATTCCTATGGAGCAGGGCCATTCGAGAGTCAGGATGCTTTGCATATCAAGGACAGCATCGGCACCGAATGACATCAGGTTGTAATTTCCAGCAAAAGTGAAGTCTGCATGGGGACTTACGGTCAGTCTCTTGATGGAGAACATGCTGCCTCCTATAGAAAGGTCACCTATGTATATAGGAATTGCGTAATCGACTGTCAGTTTGGTGATTGACCGGTGCCTCATGGTAAGCCAGCTGAGCAATTCAGGGCTGTTGGCCAGGCTTCCGCGCGGAAGTACGTTTACGGAAGGCAGGCTGAAAAGCGTATTCTTGTCCAATTTCTGCTGGTGCATTGCTGTCAGACGGAAACCTTGGGTACTTGTGAATCCCGGGATATAGCCGTAGAGGTAGGCATAGCCCATGGGTGAATAGAAATCCATGCTCTCGAGCCGGCATGAAGTTCCGATTTCGATTCCTGCCCCCCATCTCGGATATACAGCTGAATTTGAAGTGCCGAGCATTGTGTATGCCCTGAAAGAACCTGAAATGAAGTTGCTTAAGGCGGCGTGTCCATGGGTGTTGGCTTCCATGCTGTAGATGTCGGCTTCTGTTCCGCTCCCTATGACTTGATTGACAACGGCTATTGATTTGTTGAATCTGTCATTGCTTATCCGGTATGAAACCTTTGGGATAATTCCGCTGTGCCATCCTCCTGCAGAAAACCTGAACGGAATGTATGCTGAAAACATGGCTGAAACATAAGGTTCTGCCGTTTCTGAACCGTAGATTCCTATCTGCTGTGAATTGCCCGAGTTGATTGCCATTACTCTGCTCTGCCTTGCCGCCCTGTCGTTAAAGTCTATTTTGGCTTCCAGGACAGGATAAAGTCCGGAGTAAGTCAGGCGTGCATGTGCGGAATGTCTCCATTTGCTCTTGTTGTAAGGGTCTTTGTGTGCTGAATAACCGAATTCTCCGACGGCTGTGGCGAGCCTGTTCTGCATGATTCCGGAAGCTCCGAGTGAAATTGCCTCGTAAGTCCTGTCGAAGGACATGTTCATTATGTTGTCAACGTTGACATAGAAAGGTGTCCATGAATGCACATTGAACATGTGCGCAAGCTTGCGGTATCTTTTGGGTTCTGATATGTTTATCTCTTTTCCGCCTGTCCCGGTGTACGGCTGGTCCATTTCAGAGGCAATGCGTTTCTCCTGTGCCGTAACAGCTTCGGCTATAGGATATTTGTGCATTTTTTCAAAATCAACTTTTCTTGACAGAAGTGAATCCGAAGGTGTACGGAACGTCCTCATTCCCTTCATGGTCGGAGAAGAGTAATACAGATATTCTCCGTCACTGCTGTAATGAAAATCCGATGCTCCGTATCTGGTTGCGGTCTTCTGGATTACCTCATTGGCCTGCGGGTCGAAATGATAGATTTCATTGACTCCGGTCCTGTCGCATGTGAATGCGAGAGTTTCTCCTTCGTTTCCGAAATCTTTTATCATTGCGGGAACAGGTCCGAGTACAGTCTCGAATTTTCCCCCGTTGATTCTGTATATTCCGTATCCGCTTTCTGAGATTGCGGTGACATAGAGCTGTTCTGATGCAAATGCAGGTTCCACTGCCTGCAGGCTGTCCGGAGCCATGTATTCTTCGATGACGTAGCCTGTATTGTCCATGATTGCAACAGATGTCCTCCCGTCTGTCCTGTATCTTATTGATGCAATCCGGCTTCCATCCTCTGAAGGATAGGGATTGTAATTCAGGCCGTCTTTTCTTGATGTAAGACTGTTTTTGCGTGCCGAAAGTTTTTTGCCGGCGTTTATGTATCTTATTTTTGAGCCGGTTTCCATGGTCCATCTTTCATCCGGAGTGTCTTCGCTCCAGTAAAGCCTTTTTCTTTTTTCTGACCACTGCATCCTGCCTGCCGCAGAGGATAGTCTTGCCACTCTTTTTTCATCTCCGCCTGGACTGATGCGTACAAGTTCCGGAACGTTGAGATGTCCGCTTTTTACGGCATAAAGCTCATTCCGGATTATAATGTTTCCCTTGTAGTCTGTATAAATGCGCGGCTCAGGACTGACCGGTTCGGAAAATATGAAAGGAGCGCGTTCTTCTGTCTGTCGGGTCCATATTCCGTGCAGGCTGTCGCATACTTCCATGAAGGCTTTGTTGAATTTTTTGCCTGTCAGCTTCTTGGTGGTAGTATACAGTGCCGCAAGATTGTATGGACGGCGTGCAGCAAGATGGTAGGTTTCGCTCATGAATTCCGGACAGTCGTACAGCATCCTGAATCCGCCCAGTGTCATGTATCCGAGCGAATAATAGCTTGGCGCGTAGTGTTTCTGTGAAACAAATCTCCATTTGTCCCATGATCTGAAGTCCCCGTTGTCGAAGGCTAGCATGTAGTAATTCAGAAAATCCGCGGTGCGTCCGCGGCCCGATTTGGTGTAGGCCGTTTCAGCGATTACAGCATCTCCCTCCATCATTGATATGCCGGGGTATATGAGAGATGCCAGTATATTGAACATTTCACCGAAAAACCAGTTGAAAGGCTTCAGGGAACCCGTCATTGCGAACTGCATCTGCGTCACATGGCGCGATTCGTGTATAGACAGCATGGTTGACCATGGAATGGGTTCCGGAGAGTGTGCGGAAGGGACCGTGAAAAGATCCATTCTTTTCGGAGCCCATGCCACGGAACCGTTTGAGGTGTTGTATGTATGGAGTACGACGGGCATCAGATTCTTGCCGTTTCCGTCAAGAGAATATCCTGTGGTGCGTGAAACAGGGATACGGTAAGTTTCGAGTTTCCGTGCATAGACTTTTGCGAGAGAGTCGCAGTTTTCCGGATAAATTATCCGGTAGCTGTCGGTATCTATTGAATACCATCGCAGTCTTCCGGGGTCATCTCCAGTGACATAGAACTGTGCTGAAGCCGAATGAAAAATCATGGCCGCCGCAATTGAAAATACTATATGTATGCAATACCTCATTCGTCTAATTTTAAATTAATTGTAACGGGGCGCAAATCTAATTATTTTTTATATTTTTGCGGCTCATAAGCCGGACTTCTTTGGAGTTTGGCCAATAATAAAAATATTATATGACAACTGTTCTACATGTTCTGTCACTGTTTGGCGCGCTTTGCATGTTCCTTTTCGGAATGGCGCTTATGAGTGAAGGTCTGCAGAAATCTGCCGGAGACCGTCTCAGGTCTTTCATGGCATCCATGACGTCTAATTCTTTCAAGCGGGTTCTTACCGGAACTGTGCTTACGGCTCTTGTCCAGTCCTCGTCGGCAACTACCATTATGGTCGTGAGTTTTGTCAATGCCGGACTGCTGTCTCTCGGGAATGCCGTGGGAGTAATCATGGGAGCGAATATCGGAACTACGCTGACCGCCTGGGTGACTTCTTTCGGTTTTTCGGTGAATATTGCGCTTTTTGCCGTGCCGATGATGGCTTTCGGATTTGTGATGTTCTCTTCCAAGAACCATACTCTGAAGAATCTCGGACAGTTCCTTATGGGATTTTCCGTCATGTATGTCGGACTTACTTTCATGAAGGATTTCTCAAATGAACTTCTTGGGGCATACCAGCCTCAGATGCTGACTTTCTTCGGTCTGATAAATCATTACGGATTCTGGTCTGTGCTTCTGTTCCTCTTTGCCGGTGCCCTGCTCACTGTCGTTCTGCAGGCTTCAAGTGCTACGATGGCAATCACTATGCTTCTGGCTACCTCCGGGCTTATTGATTTCCCTTTGGCCATTGCAATGGTGCTCGGAGAAAACATAGGTACTACAATTACAGCCAACATTGCTGCAATTGTTGCGAATGTGTCTGCAAAAAGAGCGGCACGTGCCCACCTTATATTCAATATTTTCGGAGTTGTATGGGTGCTTGCATTGTTTTATCCTGTCGTCAGGCTGATCGGGTACGTAATGACGGCTTTCGGAGGTGTGAATCCGATGGATGTCGACATGGTGGGCTTCAGTGAAGCGGCGGCAAGGGCTGGAGAGAATCTTGTCAGCGCAAAGGAAGCTGTCAAGGTAGCTGAAATCTCGGGCATCGGTGCTGCCGAAGCATATTCTGCGCTTTCTGCCGCGGAGGCGGAACTGGCTCAGGCCCAGAGTGCATTCCAGGTTGCAAAAAATGCCATTCTTTATGGAATTGCGGCACTTCATACATTGTTCAATGTAACCAATACTCTGGTTCTTATATGGTTTGTGCCTTATATCGTGAGGATTGTCACCTGGATGGTTAAGGAGCCTGATGGAGAGGAAGAGGTGTTCAGGCTGAAATACATTGCCGGAGGACCTTTGAGTACTGCGGAGCTTTCGTTGGATGAGGCCAGGCAGGAGATTGTTCATTTTGCCGAGATATGCAGAAAGGGATTCGGATATCTGAGGGATGCCGTAAATGAACCTGATCCGGGCAAATTTGATGAAATTAATTCCAAGCTTGTCAAATATGAGGAGATTACGGACAGGATTGAGTTTGAGATTGCTTCATATCTTAACGAGGTTTCCAAGAATGACATAAGTGATGAGGCGTCCGCAAGAGTCAAGTCAATGTATAAGATTATCGGTGAAATGGAGTCTCTCGGTGATTCGGGAGAGGCAATCGGACGTATTCTTAAGAGAAAGAATGAGCACGGAAAGATGTTTGACGGTGATATGCTGGAGCGTCTGGGAAAAATGATGGATCTGGTGCAGCGCGGATACGATGTCATGGTGGAGAATCTGAAAGAAATGAATCTGAAGGACATCTCGAATGCATACGTTTGTGAAAGTGAAATCAATGAGTGCAGGAATGTTCTCAGGGAAGAGCATATCGTGAACATCGAGAATGACAGCTATAATTATCTTACAGGTGTTTATTATATAGATGTCGTGTCGGAATTTGAGAAAATAGGTGATTTTCTTATCAATATTTCCGAAGCGGCAATTGAGCGTGATGAGAAATAGTCTATTTATATTGTCTGCAGCCGCGGTGTTGTGCGTGTGCTGCGGAGAAAGGAAGGAAGGGCAGTTTGCGGCTCTTCCTTTTCCTGATGTACATGTTCCTTCAATGATGGATGATGAGGTGGAAAGGACAGAATACATGGCAATCAATTATTGGAATGCCTTTACAGATACATCGAGGTGTTTTCCGTGCGATTCGGTTTTTGTCAGCGGGGTCAGGAAGGATGAGGTTGAGCAGAGGTTTGCGGACTGGACGGCTCTGCTGGATGCCGTAAGTCCTGATGCCGGTGAAAAAGCTGTCGTAAGGTTATATGAGAGGGCTGTTGCGTGCGAGAGAAAGGACTCTTCTTCTAATGTATTCGAAACTTTTGTTCATCTTGCCGACAAGTATTTTTATAATCCTAATTCCCCTTTGCGCAATGAGGACAGGTATCTTCCTTTTGCCGCCCGCCTTGCTTCTTTTGAAGGGTTTGACAGGCTGACGAGGGGCAGGTATGAGAGGGAGGCAAGATTGTGCGCACTGAACCGTACAGGTACGCAGGCGGTTGATTTCAGGTTTTCTGACAAGAACGGGAAAATGTATACGCTGTATGGAATAGATGCTGAATATACTTTGCTGTTTTTCAGTAATCCGGGATGCAGTGCATGCAGGCAGATAATGGAGATGATGTACGGAAGTCCCGTAGTGGAGAGTCATATAAATTCAGGCAGGCTGGCTGTGGCTAATATTTATATTGACGATGATCTTGAAGCATGGCGTTCTTATCTTCCGGAATACCCTTCCGAGTGGTACAATGGTTTTGATCCTGACCTTGTCATAAGGGAGGATGAGATATACAATATAAGGGCGATACCTTCTCTGTATCTGCTTGACAAAAATAAGAAGGTTATCTTCAAGGATGCTCCGGAGCAGAAGATAATTGCTTTTTTAAATACATGTAACTAAACTTGGTTTACAATCATTGTAGCCTCGGCAAAGTTCACTTTGACTATGCCGGGGCTTTATTGTAATCCGGCCGGATGAAAATTGAAATGGTAAAATACATGTTTCTGCCGTTGTGAATATTTGCAAATAATTCTAACTTTGTCAGGATTGTGCTTGCTGCAAACATTGTGGTTTTGGAGAAATTTTGTGTCACAGTGTTGTGAGGTATAATTTGAATAATGATAGAATAAGTTAAAAATCAATATATTATGGAAATCATAAAAGAACTCTGGGGTAAGACTGGATGCGGGAAGGAAATCTTCCGCTATACGATGACGAATTCAAAGGGCGCATACGTGCAGCTTTCAAATGTCGGTGCCGGCATAGTGTCTGTCGTCGTGCCCGACAGGGACGGCAATCTTGCGGATGTCGTGCTCGGATATCCTGTTCCGGAAAGCTATTTCGGAGACGGACCGTGCGCTGGAAAGGTTCCGGGAAGATATGCCAACCGTATTGCCCTCGGCAAGTTCACGCTTGACGGCAAGGAATATGAACTGCCTGTCAACAATGGTCCTAATCATCTGCACGGAGGTCCTGACGGTTTCCAGAACAAGGTATGGGACAGCCGCGAGAATGAAGGCGGCGTAGAATTCATGTATTATGCGGAAGACGGTGAAATGGGCTATCCTGGGGCTTTGAAGACAGTTGCGCGCTATGAGTGGAGTGAGGAAAATGAGCTTCGCCTGACGCTTGTTGCTGAATCTGATGCACCTACTGTTGTAAATCTTACGAATCACGCATATTTCAATCTTAACGGTGAGGGCAACGGTGATATCCTCGGTCATGTGCTGAAGCTGAATGCTTCTGAGTATCTTCCTACTGATGAGACTCTTATACCGGCAGGGGAGAGTCATCCTGTGGCCGGGACTCCTATGGATTTTGTCAATGAAAAGACTCTCGGGCAGGATATCAAGGCTGATTTTCCGGCACTGAAATACGGAAAGGGATATGACAACTGCTGGGTAATCGATGGTGCCGAGGCCGGGCAGCTGCAGAGTGCGGCAGTGCTTTATTCTCCGGAAAGCGGCAGGACTCTTGAAGTGCTTACGACTCAGCCTGGCGTGCAGGTATATACGGGGAACTGGCTTGCAGGATGTCCTGAGGGAAAGAACGGACATGTTTATGAGGATTATTCAGGTGTTGCCATAGAGTGCCAGAATTTCCCTGATGCACCTAACAAGGCGGACTATCCGTCACCTGTGCTCCGTCCGGGTGAGGTATATGAGCAGGCTATAATCTTTGCATTCGGAGCAAGGGAGTAGGGTTGTCGTTTGAGGTTGGAGAATTGCATGATAAATAATCTGTTATGAAGCAGTATCTGGAATTGTTGAGGCATATACGCGAGAATGGCGTAATGAAGGAGGACCGCACAGGGACCGGAACGCAGAGCGTGTTCGGCTATCAGATGCGCTATGATCTGAGTGAGGGCTTTCCGTTGCTCACCACAAAGAAAGTGCATCTGAAATCGATAATATATGAGCTTCTGTGGTTCATTTCGGGAGATACGAATATAAAGTATCTGAAAGACCACGGGGTGTCCATCTGGGATGAGTGGGCAGACGAGAACGGTGACCTGGGGCCTGTCTACGGGCATCAGTGGCGCAGCTGGCCGACTCCGGACGGAGGCACTATAGACCAGCTTTCCAATGTCATAGAGACCATAAGGAAGAATCCTGATTCGCGCAGGATGATAGTGTCGGCATGGAATGTGGCCGAGGTGGACAAGATGGCCCTGCCTCCATGCCATTCGCTTTTCCAGTTCTATGTGGCTGACGGGAAACTGTCCTGCCAGCTGTATCAGCGCAGTGCTGATGTCTTCCTTGGGGTGCCTTTCAACATTGCTTCGTACGCGCTTCTGACAATGATGATTGCCCAGGTGTGCGGTCTGAAGCCGGGAGAGTTCGTCCATACTACCGGAGATACGCATATTTACCGCAATCATTTTGAGCAGGTTGCGTTGCAGCTTTCGCGTGAGCCTCGCCAGCTTCCCGTAATGAAACTGAATCCGGATGTAAAGAGCATATTCGATTTCAAGTATGAGGATTTCACGCTTGAGGGCTATGACCCTTGGCCTGGAATCAAGGCTCCTGTGGCGGTTTAGGGTGTGCTGTGAACAGGGAATGGAAGAACCTGTATGGACTGGGGATGGCGGATTTATAACTGTCACATTCAGGTGACCAGACCGTGAGGGTAAAAATGACGGTGGCGTGATGATGGCGTGATGGTGAAAATTGACGTCACGTCATTTGGTGGAGAGTTTCTGCGGATAACGGTCGGGAGAGTCAGGACAATGACAATCAATAAATATGTCAACAATGGACAGAATGAAAAAGAACATCATAGTAGCGGTAGCTGACAACGGGGCCATAGGCAGGGACAACAGTCTGCTCTGGCATATTCCGGAGGATCTTAAGTATTTCAAGAAAGTGACTCTCGGGAGTCCTGTCATCATGGGACGCAAGACATTCGAGTCAATCGGAAGGCCGCTTCCGAAGAGGACAAACATAGTGGTGACACGAAGCGGCTGCATGATAGGTCCGGACGGTGCTTCTGTGCCTTTTCCTGACGGGGTTCTTGTCGCCAGTTCGCTGGAAGAAGCCTTTATGATTGCTTCCATGCCGGCAGTGCGTGGACTGGCCGAGCCGGCATTTGTGAAAACCGGATCTTCAGATGTACTTTCCGGGCAGTGTGCTTCCGGAGCGTGCGCAGCAGAAGAGGAGGATGCCGGTTGCTTTGTGATAGGAGGCGGTGAAATCTACAGGCAGGCCATGGATGTTGCAGACAGGCTTTATATCACTGAGGTGCATGTGTCCATTGAGGATGCCGACACGTTTTTCCCCGAAGTGGACGCATCCGTGTGGCGCGAAATCTCACGCTCTGAATTGCAGACGGACCAGAGCACCGGGTACGGGTTCGAGTTTGTGGTGTATGACCGGAAGCCTTGATTGGTATTTGGGAGTAACATTGCTTGTACATTGTTATGAAAAAAATTATTTTGCTTTTTGGCAGTTTGCTTGTTTTTGCAGGATGCCGTGATTTTTGGGAGCGTATAGTCCATACCAGATATGGAATATTTGCACGTAATGATACCATGGAGGAGTTATATGTGTATGGTGCATATCCGAATTGCAATACGCTTCTGCCTGCATCTCAACCTGTTTTAGAACGACTTGCGCCTGCAGAAAATTTGATGAGCAGTCCATATCTGCATATTTTATGTGAGAGTTATGATTGGTCTGATGCCCTTGCTTCAACGGACACGGTTCGTTTATTTTTCTTTGAGAGCAAGATAGTTTCAGAGAATGAATGGTCTGTTATAAGCCGTGATAATCTTGTTTTGCAAAGGTATGACTTGACAAAAGATGATTTGAATCGTCTCAACTGGCGAATAGCATATCCTCCTACTGAAGACATGATGGATGTTTGTATGTGGCCACCATATAATGAGTTGAAACAACGCTGATTATAGTTGTCGTAATAACGTGTTTCAAACGGATAATATTACACCGATGCTGTGGCAAGTAACTGTTTGCCATGAATTTCAATGTTCTTGCTCTCCGCTGAAACTGTTTGAGAAGTCTCTGTCTTGATACCGATGATGCCCTGTCCTTTTGGTGGCATTCGCTGTATGGAGTCGTGCTTATATTTGCATGGCAATTGTTGTTCTCTTGTTTATGCCCTTAGTTGTTGTTCCGATGTTTGGGCAAATGTATGCGAGGATTGGAGGAGTACTTTTTGTTTTTACGTTGTGGATAACAGGCTTCTGCCGGTATTGGGAGGGCTAATCGGGGAGTCCGGTATTTTCCCTGCCAAGAATTTCGCCCACTAAATTGCGTTCAAGTCCTAAAATTCTGGAAATCTGTGGTATGCCGGCATTGCAATATCTGGACATATAGCCGGCCATCTTGCACTTCTGTCTTATTGTCAGCATACGGATATTGTCAGCATCAAACCATTTTTTGATTATCATGTCGATTCGGGCAAGAAGTTCATAATCATTATAGCGGATATGTGGCCTTATTGCCAGATCGTATTCCATTTGTGCTGAATCAACTTTGGAGATGCTCAGGCAGAAATTGACGACGGAATTGTTGAACAGGCTCTCCACAAACCCATATTCCACAAAGGACCTTGGAACGACACCGCTTGTCCCGTCAAAAGCCAGCTTGCCGCAATCCTTTATGTCACGACGTGTCCTCAGGGCATTCCTGATGTTGCGTACTCCCATTGCTGACAACGGAATTCCTGTCCCTCCTGAGCCATCTGAAAAGTAACATGGCATACTGGACCATTCGTATTTCTCAGCGGCCTTGACCAGACCCCCGTCTACAGGATTACGCAAAACATAAGCAATACAGTTCCTGATGTAATTACTGTCTGACAGCTCCTTTACTGTCAGGGTGATGCTTTTGAAAACTTTGGATTTGCCATAACGTCTGGTATAATGTTGTGAATACTCTTTCTTGAAGATGGCACCGAACATCTCGGCAGAGTTTCTGTTTTGAGCTCCGGCCACGACATGAATGTGATTAGTCATCAGGCAATATGCAAAGACATTTATTTCCTGAACGCAGGACAGGATTGCAATAAGGTTCACTGCCGCCTGGTAATCTTCGGCATCATGAAACAATAATCCGCTCTCCAGACCTTTGGTACAGATATGATAAACATGAATTTTATGACTTCCGCAATATGCGGATCCGCACTGATTTCCTCCCCTCATAACCATTTGTCAAATTAAAGAACTGCTGCAAATTAGCAATATTATTCCAATCTGTCAAAAAAAAATCACATAATCCCTCAAAATTTAACAGATCTAAATGCAACGCGCACATGTGTGAAACGTAACATGCTTAATGTTAATGGTTTAGTGGTGTTTGGTGTGCGCGTTGTGATACTTTTAGTGATAACGCGCACATGTGTAAAATGCAATGCGCTTAATATCAATGGTTTAGTCGTATTTGGTGTGCGCGTTGTGATATTTTTGATGACAACGCGCACATGTGTGAAATGTAATGTGTTTAATATCAGTGGTTTAGTGGTATTTGGCGTGCGCGTTGTGATATTTTTAGTGACAACGCGCACAAGTGTGAAATGCAATGTGTTTGATATCAATGGTTTAGCGGTATTGGGTGTGCGCGTTGTAATACTTTTATGGACAACGCGCACATTGTTTATCGGTAAGTTGTTGGCTTTGAGTTTTTTGTGATTTTTATGTGTGCTCGTTGTGCTAAAAAAAATACAACGCGCACACTTTCTGCTGAAAATTCAAGGGGATGAAAGTGCTGCACATGGTTCTGCACATCCTCACCGTGCCCACCAAACCCCTCACATCCTGGTTCTGCACAATTGCACATTATCACCCCACACGACATAGTCACACGCTTCCTCACCCAATCTCTCCCACTTCCTGTTCCTTCATAACATGCCCCTGCCCAACAAACCACGCATAGCCTGATTCTCGGGAAAAATATTGGTTTTCAAGAAAAATATTTTCATTTTTGCGACTGGCATAGATAGACCTGGTTGGCTGCATAATCATAGAATGCGGTATTTTGCTGCCTGTCGCTCAACCGTAACCTAACCAGTACCCAACCACACCTTAACCACAACCAGACCACCCAACCTTACTGAAAACCAAGACCATACGACCAACCATATGACTACCCATACACCCGACAATATCCCCCACCACAGAACTAACCATTCAACCAACTGCACGACCAACCAGGAACCTGACCACAGACCTTGACCACAGACCTTGACCATAGTACCAACCCTGACACATAGTACCACATCATAAGAGAAAAGGAATGAGACATTTACATATATACGCAGCGGCAGTCATCCTCTTGGTTGCAGGATGTACACCGAAAGGAGAATATTCACACGAAGTACTCGAAGCATTGCGGGAGCTGGACCGTACAATAGCAGCCAAAGAAACATACGAAAAGCAGAAAGAAACGCATATCCTGGATATCAAATCCAAGATGACCTCAATCTCTTCTCCGGAAAGCCACTACGAAATACTTGACAGACTCTACCAGGAATTCTATCAGTATAACATAGACTCCGCAATCTTCTATGCAAACACAAAACTGAACCTGGCATGCGCCGGGGCAATTACGAACTGCACAAATGATGCGGTGCTTGACCTCGCGGACCGGTACGTCATGTCCGGAATGTACGCAGAAGTCATTGATATCCTGGAAGAAACGGATTATGACGGGCTTGACTGGCCTGAAATTCCCAGATATCTCCATATCTATCATGCGCTTTATGACGGCATGGAAAAAGTGTGCGATGACCCTCTTCTCAGAAAAAAGTACCTTAGCCTCAAGCAAGAATACAGGGACAGGCTGTACGGAAGCCTCGGAGACGATGACATAGCCAAGCTGTTCGTCCACTCCGAGATGCTGTATGAATCCGGCAGGGCAGAAGAGGCTCTGAGCGAGCTTCTTGAAAGATACGGAGCCGAAGAATCCGACACACACATCCGTGCTGTCCTGAGCTATTCAATAGCCAGAGCCTACAGAAGGTGTTCCGACAATGACAAAGCCATGCTTTGGTATGCCAGAAGTGCAATCAATGACATAAAGACCCCTGTGCATGAATACATGTCCCTGCATGAGCTTGCCGCCTTGCTCTATGAGGCCGGTGACATCAAAAGGGCCTACAGATACATCACAATCTCCGTGAATGATGCCATGGCGGCCAACGCCCGTATAAACATACAGTCAATCAACGAATTCCTGCCCATAATATCAGACTCATACAACAGACAGATGAAACTCAGCAGGCAGAATCTGCAGATTGCCCTGGCGGGAATCAGCGTACTTTTCCTCCTGCTTGTCGCCGCCTCAATTATAATGGTCACCGACAGACAGAAAATAGCAGATGCCGAACATGAGACCAGAAAGGCCAACGGAGAACTTCATAAACTCAACATAGAACTCGAAAAATACATAGACCGCCTGCAGGAGGCCAGCGACATTAAAGAGACCTATCTCGGACGGTACATCGACTTGTGCTCTGACTACATCGGACGTCTTGACAGATACAGGATGCAGTTAGGAAGGATTGCCAAGACATCCGGACTTGACGAATTGCGCAAAGAACTCAAATCCACATCATTCATCGAAGAGGAACTCAGCGAATTCTATGCACAGTTCGATGCCACATTCCTCCATCTCTTCCCTGACTTTGTGGAGCAGCTCAATGAACTCATGCAGCCGGACAAAAGGATAAGGCTTAAATCATCCGATTCTGCAATACTCACTACCGAACTGAGGATTCTCGCCCTCATAAGGCTGGGTGTCCATGACTCTGTAAAGATTGCAGGCTTCCTCAGGAGAAGTGTGTCCACAGTGTACAACTACAGAGTAAAAATGCGCAATGCAGCCCTGAACAACCGTGAAGATTTCGAGAAACAAATCATGAAAATCGGCATTCAGGAGCGCAGGAAATAGAATTCACAGCTACTAAATACAAAAGGTCTTCATTTAAAATTGCCGCTGATTATCAGTTTATTAGATAATCAGTTCACCGTCTGTTGCACTACTAATTCACTACTGACGGTTGAAAACGCGATGAAGAATCTTTTACTTTGTCCTGAAACATTAATAACAACTAAAAACAAACTCAATGAAAAATCTGCGACATTTATTGTGCATTGCAGCCGCATTCATAATGTGCAGCCACGCATACGCACAGAAAGCAGCAGTTGTCGGGACAATAACGGACAAGACCGGCCAGCCGGTTGCAGGAGCCTCCGTCATCGACATGCAGGACAAGACAAACGGCGCAATCTCGGAT
>CAMWUW010000044.1 GCA_947177525.1 uncultured Bacteroidales bacterium
GTAATACACCTGCTTGCCGATTGAAAATTAATGAATTAACGGCATTGTCATTTTTGCAAAGATAATACGTATGAAGCACAGATGACATGTTTTTTCCCTATCGGCTTGCACTATTTTCCGAAACTTCGGCTTGAAATTGTATTAATGTACGATAACAATTATCTTTGTATCCCTAAACCAAGAACATACAGACAAAATGCACATGAACGACATAAGGCCGGTGACCGATGACAGCAGGCCTAAAATATATATAGAGACATACGGCTGCCAGATGAATGTAAATGACAGCGAGGTGATATTGTCCATACTTCAGGACGAAGGATACGCCCTTACTGACGACATGGACAAAGCCGATGTCATACTTGCAAACACCTGTTCCATAAGGGACAACGCTGAGCAAAGGATATGGGGAAGAATAGACCAGTTCCGCCTGCAGAAGAAAAAGAGGGACGGAGTCATCATCGGGATTGTAGGCTGCATGGCAGAAAGACTGAAGGACAAGCTTCTGGACGGCCACCAGGTTGACATTGTCGCCGGACCGGACTCATACAGGAGCCTTCCGTCTCTGATAAGGGCCGTCACTCCGGATACTCCGCAGATAAATGTGCTTCTTTCCCATGAGGAGACATACGCTGACATTTCTCCTGTAAGGATGGACCGCAACGGAGTGTCTGCCTTCATATCCATAATGCGCGGATGCAACAATGTATGCTCATATTGCGTGGTGCCGTACACCCGCGGTGCCGAACGGAGCCGTGACCCCAAGACAATCGTCCGCGAGGCAAGGCAGCTTTTCGAGAACGGATATAAGGAAGTCACTCTGCTCGGACAGAATGTCGACTCATACTTGTGGAAGGACAGCGTGAATGCAGACAATGACGTGAATTTCGCACAGCTGCTTGAAATGGTGGCCAAGACTGACCCTTCATTGCGGGTGCGTTTCTCGACGTCACATCCGAAAGACATAAGTGACGAGGTCATATATACAATGGCAATGTATGACAATATATGCAAGCACATACACCTTCCCGTGCAGTCCGGAAGCAGTGCGATGCTTGAAAAGATGAGACGCAAGTACAACCGGGAATGGTATCTCGAGCGCGTACATAAAATACGCAGCGTAATACCGGACTGCGGAATAACTACAGATGTAATTGCAGGATTCTGCGGGGAGACCGAACAGGACCACCGCGACACTCTTTCTCTCATGGAAGAAGTCGTGTTTGATTCTGCATTCATGTTTGCCTACTCAGAGAGACCCGGCACATTGGCGGCCCGGAAATATCCTGACGACATACCTTATTCCGTAAAGACGGAGAGGCTGAATGAGATAATTGCCCTGCAGAGCCGCATGAGCCTCAAGAGCAACGAAAAAGAAATCGGAAAGCGTCTTAGGGTTCTGGTTGAAGGGCCGTCAAAGAAAAATTCCGACGAGCTTTGCGGAAGGGCAAGCAACAACAAGATGTGCGTTTTCCCTTCATGCGGAGAAAAAGCCGGGGATTATTGTGAGGTCGAGGTGGTTTCCGTCACCTCAGCCACGCTTATATGCAGACGCCTTGGCTGACAAAACGGCCTACTGACAACTACAGACTGAAACTTACAGCCGATTCCGCCTTGCATAATGCCGCATGGCGGAATTTTTGCTGTAGCCCCGCCTGTTTATCTTGATATTTTATAGAAATGAGCGGATTTTTGTCTATAGCAATTTCAACGGCAGGATGTTTCCTTATAATAGGAGCAATACTTGTCATATTGAATGACAACCAGGATTCCGGCAGGAAAATAGCATGGATACTGCTTATCGGGATATTGCCGGTACTCGGGCTTATGCTTTACATTGTATTCGGACTCAATTTCAGGAAGCCCGGGATTTTCTATAAGCGCAACAGAAAATTTCTTGAGACATTTGAATCCAGAGCAGGGGCAGCAACCAAGGAACTGCTGTTCGGTGATGCAAGAGAACAGGACATAAAGCCTGAGTACCGCAATCTGAGCCGCCTTCTTAAAAGAGACAGCGGCCTCACGGTGTGCGACAACAATGAAATAGAAATCATAACATCAGGAGGCAGAAAACTTGAGGCACTTGTAAACGACCTTCTGAATGCCAAGCATCATATACACTTTGAATATTTCTATTTCCTGAAGGACGACGGAAGCAAAAAAATCAAGAAGCTGCTTATGCAAAAAGCACGTGAAGGCGTGAAGGTCAGGTTTATCCATGAAAATATTGCCAATATAACAATATGGCCGAGCTATTACAACGAAATGAAGGAGGCCGGTGTGGAAATAGTGAAATTCACGAACCCGAACAGTTTCATTCTGTCAAAGTTCAATTATCGTGACCACCGCAAGATTGTCGTCATTGACGGCAAAATAGGCTACACCGGAGGCATGAACATCGGAGACGACTACTTTTTCCGCTGGAGAGACACGCATACCCGTTTCACAGGCAATGCAGTCTCCGCCCTGCAATATTGTTTTCTGAATTCATGGATAACTTCCGGAGGTACAATAGACGGAAATTTTGACGAGTTTTTTCCTCAGGACATAGTCCCTCATGATGACAAGCTGGTCCAGATTATACCTGATGAGCCGGACAGACAATTTCCGATTCTGCACATGGGAGTTGTATGGACAGCCCACCACGCCACCGACTACCTCTATATACAGACCCCTTATTTTGTTCCTCCTGAGCCTCTTATGCAGGCACTGAAATCTGCTGCACTGAAAGGATGCGACGTGCGTCTTATGCTGCCGGCAAAAGCAGACTTATGCTTCATGGGACCGGCAAACAAGTCATACTACAAGGAGTGTCTCGAAGCCGGAATACGGATATTCGAAAAAGGAGGGAACTTCATACATGCCAAGACATTGGTGGCAGATGATTATCTGTCAGTAATCGGTTCCGCCAACATGGACTACAGAAGTCTTGAGCTTAATTATGAAATCAATGCCTATATCTACAACAGCGAGATAGCGGCTGAAAACAAGAAAATATTCATGAGGGACCTGGAACAGTGCCGCGAAATAAAATTGGAAGACTGGAACAGCAGGCCTTGGCATTCCAAACTGCTCCAGTCTGTCATAAGGCTATTCGCTCCCCTGCTCTGATGCATCCAGACGAGGAGCAAGGCTTTCCACAGCAGCTTTTATGGCTTCATCCACAGGGAGATAGAAACGGTAAAAAGCTTCATCATCCAGTTTTGAATACCGGCCGACAAGGGCCTTAATCTGAGGCATCATATAGCTGCGTGTCTTCTCCCATTCACCCGGAGCCGGCTTTATGCCGTCCACCTTTGATGCATAGTCAAGAAATTCCTTTTCAAGTCCTATTGCTTCCAGGTAGCTGTCAAGTGCGCCAAAATCGTCAATCTTGGCAAGTGATGTCCTGAAGCGGTCAAACATCGAAGAGGCAAAGCGCATTGAGGTAGCCTTTCTGGTACATTTGACATAAAATGCTGTTGCCTTTGTGGTGTCAATAGGCACAAATACGTCCGGTACGATTCCGCCGCCGCCATATACAGGACGGCCCTTTACGGTGTGGTATACGACAGTCGTATCGACCTTCATGCTGTCAGCGGAAACCATTTCCCCATGGGCATATCTCTCATAGATGTCATACGCATAATTCTTGTCATAAGGCTTCTGGATGCATCTCCCGGACGGTGTATAGAACCTTGCCACAGTAAGACGTATTCCTGAACCGTCAGTGAAATTCACAGGCTCCTGCACCAGTCCCTTTCCGTATGAACGCCTTCCGACAATCACACCACGGTCATTGTCCTGGATTGCACCGGAAAAAATTTCGCTTGAAGATGCAGTTCCCTCATCAATCAAGACGGCAATATCCACATCCGTCAGAGTTCCCTTGCCGTCAGCATTGAAATCCTGCCGCGGCCTGTTCAGTCCTTCCATATAGACAATGCAGTCTCCCTTTGACAAGAACTCATTGGACAAAAGCAAGGCCTGGTCAAGATATCCGCCCGTATTGTTCCTCAGGTCAAACACAAGACGCTTCATGCCTGAAGCAAGCAGTCTGTCCTTGGCTTCGGAGAATTCCTTGACTGTAGTTCTTGTGAATTTGGACAATTTGACATATCCGGTGGAATCATCAATCATGAAGGCTGCGTCAACACAGTGCACCGGAATCTTGCCGCGCGTTATGTCAAACGGAATCATTGTTCCTCCGCGGTTTACCGTTATCTTCACCTTGGAACCGGCAGGGCCTTTCATCAGCCGCACCATACTGTCCTGAGGAGTCTTGGTACCGGCAATATTCCTGTCCCCGACACGTATTATCCTGTCCCCCTGGCTGAGTCCGGCCTTTTCTGAAGGTCCGCCGGCAATGACACTCAGGACAATTGCCGTATCATTGGGCACATTGAACTGTATGCCGATGCCTTCAAAATTGCCGGCAAGCTCAGTTTCCGACTCCGTGAGCTGAACAGGAGGCAGATAGACAGAATGCGGATCAAGTTCTGCAAGGGCAGCCACCACTGCGGCATCGGTCATCCCGGCCTTGTCTATCGTATCCACATAATTCTTCTCAACCTGGTCAAGAATCAGATTCAGCTTACGCCATTTTTCATAATTCCCGTCAAATTTCCTCTGGGGAGAAAAAGCCTTGACTGCAACCAAGGCAATAAGCACTCCCAGAACTACGCCCAGGAGTGCTGCAATAATATTTGTATCTGTTTTCTTCATAAACTGCATAAAGAATAGGCTCAGTCCACCTGCTCTATTTCAACTCCTGCCGTCCGGAGCAGGTCCACTCCGTCAGTAAGGCGGTATTCATCACGGTAAACGACTCTTCTGATTCCGGCCTGAATAATAAGTTTTGCACATTCAAGGCATGGAGCAGCCGTCACATACAAGGTCGCTCCGCTGCTGCTGTTTCCTGATTTTGCAACCTTGGTGATTGCATTCGCCTCGGCATGCAGGACGTAAGGCCTGGTAACTCCGTTTTCGTCTTCACAATTGTTCTCGAAGCCTGCAGGAGTACCGTTGTAGCCGTCCGAGATTATCATCCGGTCCTTGACAAGCAATGCCCCTACCTGCCGCCTCTTGCAGTATGAGTTTCTCGCCCATACCGCAGCCATCTCTATGTAGCTTTGATCAAACTTATTCATTCCGACATTTAGTTTCTCTGATAGAGATACCTTTTGATGCTCTTCTTAGGAGTCCTCTCAAAATCCTCAGGCATAATCTCTATCTTCTTGATGCGTGCATAATTAGGAAGCTCCTTATTAAGTTCCGGAAGAGACTCCGTCATATATTTGCCCAAGGCCTCCTGAGACATACCGTCAGCTTCTCCCTGAGGGAAATCCGGATAGATGAGCGCAGTCAATCCACCGTCATCCTCAATGACGAGAGAGTCAATGACGTATGGACGGGTATTGATAACTGTCTCTATTTCTTCAGGATAAATGTTCTGTCCGCTCGGTCCGAGAATCATACATTTTGAACGTCCCCTCAGGAACAGGGCACCGTCCCCGTCAAGGACACCCATATCACCTGTATGGAACCAGCCGTCATCAGTAAGTGCAGAAGCTGTAGCCTCCTCATTCTTATAATATCCGAGGAATACATTCGCACCCTTGACAAGGACTTCGCCCGGAATATTTACAGGATCTTCAGAATTTATCCGTATCTCCATGTTAGGGGCGGCCTTTCCGCATGAGTAAAGCTTTGCCTCCTTCCAGTCATCGTATGTAATGATAGGAGCACATTCTGTCATGCCGTAGCCGACGGTGAAAGGGAATCCCATTTTCTTGAAGAATGCCTCAACCTCCTTGTTGAATGCAGCTCCTCCGATGATTACTTCATAAAACTCACCGCCGAACGCATTGACCAGCTCGGTACGTATCTTATTCATGACCACCTGATCAAGCCCCGGGAGCTTCATCATGAATTTGATGCCGGCTTTCTCAAGCACCGGCTTCACCTTGCTCCTGTATATCTTTTCAATTACAAGCGGAACGGCAATGATTATATAAGGCTTGACCTCCGCCATCGCCTGCATTATAATCTTAGGGCTCGGTACACGTGAAAGGAAGTGCACATGTGCTCCCACACTCAGTTCATACATTACCTCAAACATAAGCCCGTACATGTGGGCAGAAGGCAGCATGGAAACAACGCTCTTTGTATTGTCAAGCCCCGGAATGACTTTTTCCGCAAATTTGATATTGGAGAAAATCGCACGGTAAGGAATCATCACTCCCTTTGAGAACCCTGATGTTCCTGATGTATAATTTATTACAGCAAGCTCATCTGCCGAATCCTCATAGTAGTCCAGGTTCTCCGGAAGGAAAGCTTCCGGATATTTGCGTCCGAAGAGCTCGTTAAGATGCTCACGCGCCTCCACAATCCTTGCATCGCTTGCATAAAGCAGCTTGAAAGTATTGACCTGGATAATGGCATGCAGCCCCGGCATCTCAGACTCAGTCAGTCCCTCCCATATAACATCATCGACGAAAAGTATCTTCGCCTCGGAATGATTCACAAGGTGATGTATGTTGCTTGATTTGAACTCATGCAAAAGCGGAACCGGAACCGCGCCAAAGGTCATGGCAGAGAAAAACGACACAGCCCAGTTTGCCTGGTTTCTTGAGCATATTGCCACCTTGTCGCCTTTCTGGAGACCGCACTCTTCGAACATGATATGCATTTTCTCGATACGTTCTGCAACGTCCCTGTAATGAAGAGTTACGCCCTGATAGTTTGATATGGCCGGACGGTCCCAATTTCTTTTGAAAGCTTCCTGATAAAGCTTATTTACTGATGTAAATTCCATTTTATATTTAAGTTAAAGTACAATCTGTGTTTATTGTAATTTTACGGTGCGTACTTTTCCGTCATAGCATTCTACGTCAACGGAAGAATTGTCACGGACCGTCACCTTACCGGCAGGCAGAATCATCTTGTCTCCCTTGAAGTCCGTCAATGGATTTCCGCCGTAGAAAGGATAGATCAGCGTCTGCATCGATGTACGCACGATCCAATATGTATTGCCGCCTGCAACAAGCATCTCAGGCAGCCCTTTGATTCTTTCACTGCAGGTTATCCCTTTCCATGAAGCAGGCTTAGCCCCCTGAAGATTATACATCTCCACGGTATTGTCTTTATGCAGGACAAGAATATTATATTTACGTGCACCGGCAAAATCATACGCAGCAGGTCCGATGAGTATCTCCTTGCCAAGTTCCACAGGGAATCCTGACACGAAACGCCCGAGTCTGTCGATAAGATATACCTTGCTGCCCGCTCCGAACAGGAACTGCAGTTTGCCGTTTGCATAATAGTCTATGCATTCTACCGTTCCGCATATATCCTGCCCGAAAGGCACTCCCCAAAGGCCCTTGCCGTTCTCTTCCTTGAGACACAATGCCTTACGGTCATTCTGGTATAGTATATTGATCTTGCCCGTACCGGAATTCCTGACCTTAAACGGTCCTTTTGGCACTTCCACCAAAGTATCCCTCTCAAATACAGGAGCCTTTACCTTGTCAAATGAAAGGCTGTAAAGCCCGAGGTCTGCCTGCAATCCTTTCTTTGAGTCCGCCACACGAAGAACAGCCGGGCAATATTCCGCTTCCCCGACAACAGCTGACAACAATTTGCAGAAATCCTTTGTAAATATCCTGGCCCAAAGACCCGACTCCGACGTCAGATTAAGATATGCAACAAATGAAGCCGGCTTTACTCCAAGCAGGTCTTCCTTGCCGGCATCCGCCATATATTCCCTAAGGCTGTACTCCAAAGCCCTTCCGCTTGCATATTCCTCCACAGCTTCACGGCTTCCTGTAATCAGCCATCCGTTCATATAAGTGAAACATGACTCATCCCGAAGCTTGAATTCTTTTCCGAAGACAGAAGCGAAATGCGAAGGAAAAGCATATTTGTTCACAGCAGGAACATAATCTTTAGATATTTTCACATCCGTTCCGCGGAATATGACAGGATCAGCTTTGCCTATCTTTGCAAGATTGACAGTCATAACTCCATTTCCTGTAGGGAAGGATGCCGAAGCCATTTCCTCAACCCCGATACGTGAGACAAAGTCCGACGGAGAGAGCGTATCCCTCTTTGCCAGCACAGACTGTTCCCAGCGGAAATTCTGAAGAGCCTGCCGCGAATCAAGATATGCCTCGTATGCATCCTTGTACTGCCTGAAATCCTTCATAGGCAAAGACACGGCAGAAAAAGTATAATACGGAAGCATTTCAGACAGTGAAGAGACACTTCCGGCAGATTTTTCAAGAACAGACATGAAGGCAGACGCATCCTGACCATATACCGGAGTACCGTACAGATGCAGCTGTTCTCCGGAGCGTTCCTTTATGGACAGGACAGTCCAGTCTGCAACAGCCCCGCAGAATCCGGCATAATCGGAATATGCCTCATTTGCCTTGGAAGCAAAGACTTCCTTAAAGTAGGCACGTGAAAATACTGCGGAAAAAACAGGCTTGATCCTTGAATTTGACAAAAAGACTACATCCTCTCCCTCTGCCTTTGAAGCGGCCTCTGCAAATCCGGCAGCCTCCATCACCGAAAGTGACTGTTCAAGATGCCTTACGGATGACTTTACAATTGTTCCGGTCTCACCGGCAATAACCAGAGAACGTCCTGCTATCTTTTTTGAAGATGACAGCGAAGAACAGTCAACATAATCGGCATGAAATCCCATGTCGGCAAAAAACGCCATAAGGGCAGAAGCATCTTCGGAAGGAGTGTCCCCTGAGCGTCCGGCATCAAAAACATACAGAGGAACCAGTTTCCCTGAATAGTGAAGGGAAAGAGAAACACGGGCAGAAGAAAATCTGCCGAAATCCCCGGCCTCCAGCTTGTGGCACAGAGCCTCAGGCACCTCAAATCCCGAAAAAACGGATGCAGCCAGCATGTCTGCACTGGAAAGGCAGCATACGGCAACTGCATCAGCAGGGACAGCCGGCAAAAGCAGATAGCGGGACTCGTCCGGCACCTCTGCACTGCCTCCGTTGTCCGAAGAGTACAAGGCAGCAACTCCGGCTGCCACACCGGCAGTCATCATTGCCAGTACGGCACAAAAGAGGATTATGGTTTTTCTGCTCATTATTTAACTGCGATTGCCTCTATCTCCAGCTTCACGCCAAGAGGAAGAGCAGCAACCTGATAGCAGGCCCTTGCCGGCTTGTCACCGGTAAAATACCCTGCATATACCTCATTGACAGCCTTGAAGTTGGCGATATCGTCAAGAAGCACAGTCGTCTTGACGACATTGTCATAGGACATGCCGGCCTCTTTCAGTATTGCCCCTATGTTTCTGAGAGACTGGTGAGCCTGCTCTGCGATGTCTTCCGGAACAGAACCGTCAGCCGGGTTTACAGGAATCTGCCCTGAGATATAAAGGGTACCGTTCACTTCTATGGCCTGTGAATATGGGCCGACCGCCTTAGGCGCATCCGGAGTGGCAATAACTTTCTTCATAACGTCAATTTATTTTTATTCTTAATTAACATACAAGGCGCAAAATTAGAAAAAAAATGCCTAATAATCAAAGGCAATTGGAAAGCGTAAAATGCAAACAGATATCAATGAGACAGTTATGCATTTACGGGTGCCATACCTGCGGCACCCGTAAACACGTAAAACACTAAAGTACAATGATTTGCATTTCACACAAAACACATACTTTAGCCAGAAGAGCCGTCTTTCATAAAATTTAGGTAAATTTGGCGCCTTTCACGGCAGGCAATGGCAATGGGCCAATTCAGATAAACAGCAAAAGACACATTTATGAATGAGAAAATAAAGAAAACACTGGACTTTTTGGATAAGCATGGAATAGGCTACAAACTGCATACTCATCCCCCTCTTCCTACAATAGAGCTTGCACTGGAGTACTGGAAAGACCTGGATGCCGTACATTGCAAGAATCTTTTTTTCCGCAACCATAAGGGAAACAGGCACTATCTTGTTGTCTTCGAATGCCACAAAGAACTGGCAATCCATGACCTGGAGCATTCTCTGCATCAGGGCAAACTGTCATTCGCCTCACAGGAAAGGATGGAAAGATGCCTCGGGCTTCTGCCTGGCTCAGTCTCACCTCTCGGACTGATGAACGACATCGGACTTGAAGACAGGGAAGACGTCAATCCCAAAGAACTATATCCCAACGGACACCGCGTCAAGCTTTTCCTTGACAAGGAACTGCAGGATGCCCCGCGCATAAGCTTTCATCCGTGCGACAATACTGCCAGCGTAATTCTCTCCAACCCAGGCTTTTTCAGTTTCCTCGAAATCTGGGGAGGAGAATATGAGTGGCTTGAGGTATAGCCCGTCGTCTACCGCACCGTGACCACAGTCACACCAGGCTGACCGTAAGTGTAAGTGCATGTCAGGGCAAAAGCCTCATCAAGCTCCCTGCGCAAGGCAGAGGCAAGGATTCCGTCACCGACACCGTGGATAAACACAATGCGGCGTCCCCTGTACTTCAGGTTTCCGCGCAAGACCAGGCGGAAATAATTCATCTGGAAATCAAGTGCAGCCCATGCCGGAATACCGTCACCGTCAGGAATCTTTTCAATATGAAGGTCAACTGAAATTTCTGCATCCGGCACCTCAGGCCTGCGCTTTTTCTCACACGGCCTTTTCCTTGACGGCACAGACTCCATAAGCTTTCTGTCCCCCTCTGCGTCAGCTATGACAAATTCGCATCTCTGTGCCCTGAAGACAAGTCCGTCCGACTCAATCTCAAACCAACCGTCTCCGAAACCGGCAATCACCCCGGTGTCATTCGTGTCCATCATGCGGACTTTCATACCTTTGGCAATGCCCTCTGCAGCCGCAATATTCTCAGCCTTTGTCCTGTTTACGACAGTTCTCGGACGCTGCCTCACTGCAGGTTTCTTCACAACAGTCTTCGCGTCCACTGCAGCATCATCTTCCCGGAACAGCTTTTTCACCTCGCGGAGACTGTCAAAATCAGAAAACACCTTAGACATACGTAGCTTGCTATATTTCATTCATTTGAAATCTGCCCGGATTCTCATTCAAAAACCCGGGCAGATTCAGACCATATCTACGGCATCATGGAAATAAGACGGTCCAGGCCGGAAATGCGTTCATTCAGATTGGCCTTTATCCTGTCTATCGCCTGTTCGGTTGTCATCTGCCGTTCTCCGTTCGGGTCACCGCTGTCATTGAAGTCAGGCCAGATGGCAAGATTCAGTTCAGCTGTCTTCTTGATATAAGCCTTGTTCTGCTCAATAAATTCATCCATGTCCAGCACAGGCTTCAACGCAGCCCAGCGTGTCTTCACGGCATTACGGAATTCAGCACTCTCGAAAAGCCCCACATACCACAAGGCATTGAGATTCTGGAAACAATTGCTCTTGTTCTGGTAAATTCCCCCGTCAGTAAAATTCACATTGAAAGTACCGTAGTCAAAATCCCACACCGGCCCTGCGTACAATTTTCCTCCGTCCGAAGCCGGCTTCTTGTACATATAGCAGCTGCCCGGGTTGTTCGGTTCCTGGTTGAGAGTCAGTTCAAACACAAGCCAATAGTCCACAAATGAATCTACATCAAGCCTTGACAGGTCATGGGGAGCCTGCAGCACAGACTTCTCGGTACCAAGGACATAATTCATGATATATGTGAACTGCACTGAAGAAGTACTGAACAAGGCATCGTCATCAGGATCTTTCAATCCATAGTTGAACTTCAGCCTGCCGTCATAATAATTTGTCCTGTATGACATGTACCTTGCCCATGAAACCATATCCTGATTCACCGCCGTCCCGGTGCCGTTTCCGCTATATCGTTTTGAGGCCCACCAGAAAGGAGAGTCCTCATAATGCATGTTGCCCCAATATCGGTCAATCTCAATGAGATATCCCATCTCTTCCGGATTTGCAGACGGACTGCCTCCCTTCTCCGGATCAAGGGCATCGTTGCCGCCCGGAACAGGAACCCTGTTGGCGTCCGTCTTTATCTGCTCCACCAGCAGATATGAGCCCTGGTGCTTTCCGTTCATCACAACCTCCACAAAACGGTTGCGCGGACTCCACTCAAGACCATCGCATCTGCCTGCAATTTCAAGGGCAAGGCGATTGCGCATCAGGGATCTGTCTATGGCATTGGCAAGCAATGCCCATCGCTTGTGCTTAGGCATTCCGAGGAGCTCAGCCTTCTTGTCCAGTTTCACGGCATAGGGTTTCTTATTCCATCCCCATGTAGTGTTTCCGCGTCCTTTCAGCTGGTCTGCCTCGCCATAATAGTCTTCCGTATAGACTGTTCCGTCAGAGTCAGTCTTGCCGTCGGCATCCAGATAAATCGTGCACCCCTTTGTCCATACCTCCTTGCTTGCAATTGCCGCTCCGCCGGGAGTAAACAGATAGAGCACAGGCACACCTGTATTCAGATTGTGGAAACGGAAATCATAGTCCCGAACGACTGTCTGCCCGTTCATGGTCCCCGAAAGCCTTATGGTTACAGGCCGCATGTAGTCAGCCGCAGTCTTTCCGCTTTCCAGAGGCTTGAAATCTTCGCTGCCCTTTGGTGCCGCACTCACCTGAAGTCCTGTCACGCCATCAGCGGCAGACACCTCAAAAGACGCAATGAGGGCACGCGGATCCGCATAATATGAGATGCCTTCCCCGTCATCAACCAATCCGGAGGAAATAACAGTGGCAACGTCATCCTTCAAGACGGCATTGTCCGTGCGGAGGAAAGAAAATGAAAGAAGTTCAAGACCAGAATCACCAATCTCTCCTTCTCCGCTCCCCGGCCCGCCTGCATCAGGCTGGACTTCCGGTTTGCAGCCACATACAATTGCCACGGCACAAAGCATGGCAAACAAAAAATTCCGTTTCATAGAAATAAGATACAGTTTTTATTATCTGCGGATTTGGCATACCGGAGCTGCAACAGACTGTCCCTGATGCATTTCCGGCACTTTCAGCCAAATCCGGCCATAAAGATAACAAAAACCTACATCTCCGCAAGAACCTTCTCCGCCTTTTTGTAGCCGTCGGCCGGAGCATTCCACATAAGGGCAAGAATCAGCGCTCCAAGGATTCCGAAAATGAATGTGACGACGAATACCGCATTCCATCCCAGAGTCTCATTTCCTGCCATCCATCCGAATCCGACACCGGAAATCAGTGTAGCTGCATAACAGAATATGCCGATGAATCCATTGGCGGAGGCAGAAGCCTTCTTTGTCGCATACTGCGATGCGCTCACACCCAAAAGTGCCTGAGGGCCATATACAAAGAAACTTGAAAGCACGATGAAGAGGGCATTGAAAATCCATGGCGCGTCAGACGGTGTCAGCCAGAAGCAGATAAAGCTTGCTGTGGCACCGAGCATACAGATTACGCACGTCCTTATTGTCCTGTTCTTCATGTATTTGTCAGTAAACCATCCGGCGACAAGAGTCCCTATCACGCCTCCTATCAGTTCAGATGCAGCCACGATGCTTGCGGACAGCGAAATGTCAAAACCCTTATACTGGGTAAGGAAAGAAGTTCCCCACTCAAGAATCGTAAACCTTATCACATACACGCAGAAATCCGCCACGGCCACAATCCATATATAAGGATTCCTGAAAACCATCCTGTTCACGAATTTCTTGAACGCCTCGCCGGTAAGCTGATGTTCTTCAGGCACGCGTTCTTTCCCGGATGCAGCCTCTCCGCTCTCCATAGCCTCAAGTTCCTCAATCTCAGGAAGTCCCACAGAAGAAGGCGTGTCACGCAAGGCCACATAAAGTGCAACGGCCCCCACCAGCGACAGAGCGGCAGGAACGGCAAAGCACAGCTGCCAGTTGCTGTATCCGAACCTCGACAGCAGCCATCCGCAAAGAGCGACAACAATTCCGGCACCGATAGAGTGCGAAGAATTCCATATCGACTGCTTGGTGGCCAGTTCCGAAGGGCGGAACCAATGCGCCATCAGAGATGCGCACGGAGGATAGCCCATGCCGTGCACATAGCCGTTCAGCACCCACAGCGAGCCGATTATATAAACCAGGGCAACAGTAGCCTTGCCCTCAGAATCAAGGACGTTTATAAACCCGTCGATCTTAGGGCTGAAGCATATTGCAAAATTAATGATGCACGACAGCACAAGCCCGAGAGTCATCAGAACCCGTCTGTTGTATCTGTCCGCGATGAATCCGTTCACAAAACGGGAAATGCCATAGACAATTCCGTTAAGTGACAGGAAAATGCCCAGCTGCACCTTCGTGATTCCGAGCGTCTGTTCCATGGCCGGGATGGCCGCACTGAAATTCTTGCGGAGAAAATAATAGAAAATGTAGCCTATGATAAGGGCCACAAGGGTTCTCCACTGCCAATAATTGTACTTTTTCTTAGTTGCAGTATCCATTATAGTTTCTTGGTTAATTCACTTTCGCACGATTCTTCTCCGCCTCCCTCATCTTCTTCTGCTCAATCTTCCATATATCATACTTGTCTACAATCTCTCCCTCCTCTATCTTCTTCCATTCCTCCGGATAGTATTTCTGGACATAAGGGCGCGGACGGTTCTCATCAAGACGGTCTTCAGCGAGTTTTCTCGTGAGCCTGTCCTCAATTCCCCGGTCCGGATACACAGCCTGCCAGCTGTCCATCAGCCCCCTCATCTCATTCAGGACGCCAAGCATCTCAGGCTCTCCTGCAAGATTATGCAGGCAGAAAGGGTCTGCAAGATAGTCATAAAGTTCCTCAACCGGCTTGCTTTCAGCAAAGAAAAGCATCTGCGCCTCGTCGAGTTTACCTTCATCCCTCAGTTTGCGCATCACATGCAGGGCCGGACGGTAGAACTCCTGGTACATGTGATGTGGATCATAAGGAACATGAGGCATATAGTTGCGCACATACGTGTATCTGCCGGTATGCACGCCGCGTATGCACTCAAAAATCTCATCCCACGTGTCACGTGCAAGATACAGCCAGTCATGCCCACCGTTCTGCTCTTCAGGAGAATTGAACAGGTCAAGCGGCCTGCCCTGATAATATTCAGGCAATTCCACCCCGGCCAGCTTCAGGATGGTTGCCGGAATGTCAAGTTCGCTCACAAGGTCGTCAACCACTGCATGGCTTATCCCTTTGCCCCAGACTATCATAGGTATCTTCGTGCCATCCTCATACATGAAGCCCTTTGCCCTGAGGTCCGCCCGTCCATTGTCCGCAATAAATATGACTATAGTATTGTCCAGCAGCCCTTTATCCTCCATCTGGCGCATTACCATGCCGAACTGTGAGTCCATATACTCCACCTGGTCAAGATAGCATGCAAACTCCTCACGGACCTTTGGATGGTCTGCAAGATAAGGCGGCAGCACAACCTCCGCAGGGTTGACCGGATGCTCGGACTGTGCTCTTATAGACTTCCACCAGTCGCCTCTGTGCGTATTGTAAAGTGTTATCTGCGAGAAGAAAGGCGCATCTTCAGGCATTATGTCATAAAGTTTGTCAAACAGTCCGAAATGTCTCACCCCGTCATAAGGGCCGACATTCTCAAACTTGAAGTTCAGGTCCAGCTTGCGGCTGCTCTCATGGTCATTGTGCGTTACCGGATTCTCAAAGCAATCCCTGTTGCCGAGGATGCAGGTATATCCGGCATCACGCAGATATGCAGTAAACGGTCTCACATTCCTGTCAGGCAGAGGGACATCATGGTTGCTGCGGTGATTGTGGGAACCGGTGATTGTATGATGAAGTCCTGTCATCATGGACGAACGTGTCGGTGAACTGAGCGGTGCGACACACCTTGCATTTGTATATACCACCCCTTCGGCAGCAAGCCTGTCAAGATTGGGAGTACGTACATCAGTCCGTCCATAGCACCCCAGGTCAAGGGTCATGTCCTCCGCCAGAATAAACATTATATTCGGACGGCCGTCAGGAGCAGCGGCAGTCCTGTCACCGCATGAGGCAAAGGCAAGACTGCCGGCGGCTGCAGCCCCCATCAATGGAAAAATATGTCTTGAAACATTCATGGCGCATATTTTTAGCAATCACATATAACATCAATCGGCATTATATCCGCACGAAGGGTCCACAACTGTCTTGGACGCTGTTCCCATACCACCGGCATATTCCGGATTGTAGTTGGACGCACTCAGGACAATTTCCTCACCGGCCTTGTTCAGAGTACCGGCAATCCTGCAATTCCTAACGGTCAGTGCACTTCCGCCCTGAGAAATTATCATTCCTATGTTTCCGAACACATAATTCGATATATATGAATCCTTTGTGGTCCTGCAGTTCTCAATCACGGTGCCCGCCGAACATCCGGAAGACAGGATTCCTCCGGTGAAATATTTTCCGGTATGCCCCTGCTCAGAAATAATCTTTCCGCTGAACACACAATCCGTAACTAGTCCCCGGCATGTCTTCTCCTGGAAAGACCCTATGCCGCCTACATTCCGTTCAAGTGCAGCTGCATTCAGGGTGACAGTTCCGGAATATGAGCATCCTTCAATTCTGTTGCATGCATTCACGCGTCCTGTAATGCCTCCGGCACGTGTCTTGGCGACCCCTGCAATGGATATGTCTCCGGAAGCATCGCAGTCTTTAAGGATATATGACCAGGAATCTCCTGTCTGGACGGAATTCTGCACATTGGATATGATTCCGCCGGCATAGTTCCACTCCTTCTGGTCGCCTCCGCTGCAAGTGATGCTGCCGGTATTGCGGCAGCCGGTTATGGTGCATACTCCCTCATCGGAAGTGCCGCCATACGCACCCACAAGCCCTCCTATCATGTGGTATGCACCGGATGCAGCCACGGCAGAGACAAATGAATGGTCGGAGTTGTTGACGCAGCCCGTCATAGTCAGGCCGTTTGAAGCCTTGCCTATCAGACCGCCCGGGATAACACAGACCTTTGCCGTATTTGTGACATCCACATTCACAGACACATAATTATGGACATTCTCCAAAGTGGCTCCCTGCGCATCGGCAGCAAGCGCGCCTATATGAGTCTCGGCCTTAAGCTCACCTGTCACGGAGACAGTGCCGAGCAGATTCAGATTGCGTACCGTTCCCTTCAGAAGCCTGAACATGCCGACCTTGGTATCAGAAGATGATATTGAGATAGTTATGGAATGTCCCTGACCGTCAAGTTCCATGTCAGCAGGCAGAACGGATATAGGGAAACAGTCCAGAGAAACCGCATCTATATCATCATACACCACAATCTTTCCGTTTTCCGCCCATTTCGAAAGGTCCGGGTTCTCCTCACTGAGGGCTGCAGCAATGTCTGCAATATCCGTTGCATTGTATATTCCCTTTGGAGCTGCAAACGGTTCCTGGGCAACGGAAATCGTCTCTGAAGTTCCTGTCGGAAGAGTGACCACAACTTTGCCGGAGCGCATGCCCTCATCAGAATTTTTCCCGACGGTCATGGCAACGGTCACTATGGCGTCACTGGCCGGCTCAGAGTAAGACGACAATGACATCCACGACTCACATGCAGCGGTCCAGCTGCAATTTGACTTCACTGTAAATTTGTATATTCCTCCCTCCGGAGCCACCTGAATGGAAAGCGGAGAGACCTCAAGGATATCTTCGACATTGGCATTGTCTGGAGTGCAGGATGCACAGATGACGGCAAATAAAGTCATCAGAGCCGTCAAAAACAAATTTGAAAGTTTCATATCATTATTTTTATTGTTCATCATTGAAGCCGTTTCCGGACAAAGCCACAATCCCGGCAGCAGTTCCGGAGCCTGTAAACATCCAGTCAGCAAGATTTGATGCCGTGATTACAGTCTCAGCACCGTCCTTGTTGATTGTTCCGGCAATTCGGCAGTTTCTTATGGTACAGCCGGCCTGCTTCGGACGTCCGGCAAGCATTCCGACAGACTTTACGGAAGGAGCACCGACATAGGCAGATGCGGAGGTTGTGCAATTGTCGGCAACCAGGACCACTCCGTCGGCAGTATTGCCCAATACACCTCCGATATAATTGTTCGGCCCGGAAACAGACCTGTGCGTACCGGAGAACGAACATCCCTCGACAAGACCTTCAACATTCTTCTCCACCATGCCTACCATGCCGCCGATGACAAAGTCCCGCTTAGAGGCGTCAGTATTTTCGATTGTCCCGTCCGCACGGCAGTCCTTTACATGAAAGGCAGAATTGGAATATGCCATAATCTGTCCTCCGCGCAGCTTTGCCCCTCCGGTTACATTACAGATGCCGGAATATGTACAATCTTCGAAAACGAGATGCCAGTCGCTGCCGGACAGCACCCTGCCGGCCGGCTTGCCTGCGAGTCCTCCGACATAATTCCATGCAGATGAATTACTTCCGGCAAAATTAACCTCAGAGAAAGAAGAGCATGAAATCACTTTGACATATCCGTCGTCCACGTTGTTTGCCCCGAACATGCCGCCATACTGGAGTGCAGCCCCGGATTCATATACAACGCGCCCGGCATCAATGCATCCCGTAAAACTGCAGTCATTCCACACCTTTCCTGTCATTCCGCCCATGAAGACTGTGCCGGAAGCATCAGGGCTTGAAACAATCTGCACAGACCGGTTTGTGCAATTCTCAATGACGGCCCCGTCTGCAGTCGCGGCAATTGTACCGAGCCATACACTTGATTCCGTGCAGGTTGACTCCATTGTACCGGCCACAGTAAGATTGCGGACAGTTCCTGTCAGTTTCTTCATCAGACCGACGTACTGCGAATTACCTTTGTAATTGATTGTAACAGTATGTCCATTCCCGTCAAGCACACCGCTGAATTCTCCGAAAGGGACATAATCATCCAGAACCAAGTCAGTCCTAAGCACCACCACACCGTTTTCGTCAGCAAAAGCAGATGCAGACGGATCGGAAATGAGAGTTCCCACAAAGGCCTCAAAGTCATCCATATCCGAGATACCGTCATATTTTGTGTCCAACGAAGAGACCTTGCCAAGAAGCCATGCAGGATAATTGGTCGAAATAGTCTTAAAATAAGGATAATTCTTCATGTACCAGCTCACAGCAGAATCCGAAAAGACAGAATTTCCGTCACCGTCCTGCCTGTCGACATTATAAACGCTCACCGAGATTCCGGCATCCACAAACTCCTTGAGTGTCCTCTGCCCGGTTCCGCCTGCCTCCGGGCCCATCTGCCCTCTTGCAGACATGTTTATCCAATTGAAGCCCAGACTGCCGAAATTCTGTGCAGTCTTGCCGGAGTTCATCGCAATCTCAAGTCCCGCCTGCTGCGCGTAGCCCCAGGCGCTTTTCATCACATTGTCATTCGAACCGGTGCAAAGCAGATGCACAAAATGCCTGGCCCCCATCTCCGTGACTATCTCACAGA
Organism: uncultured Bacteroidales bacterium; assembly: GCA_947177525.1. Lineage (GTDB taxonomy): Bacteria > Bacteroidota > Bacteroidia > Bacteroidales > UBA932 > Cryptobacteroides. The sequence continues at coordinate 19,322 of CAMWUW010000044.1, forward strand.
CCCTTCTTGCCGCATTCACCGCATTCTGAGGCTGCACATCAACCCTTTTTATGTCCACGACAAGCCTTGTACAGCTGCCTTCAACCATAACCTCGCGTATCATATCCTCAAGAGAAGGGAGCCGTTCTCCGTTCGGAAGCCTGCCCGCCGCACGGATTTCCTCCAGGGTATGCCGGAAAGGCTCAAGGCCGTTGATTTCGTAATTTCCGTTTGCATGGGCCACCACGATATTGTCATCTTTTGTCCAATATACGTCGCATTCCGCCCCGTATGCACCAAGTCCCATTGCATATTTCAATGACGCAATGGAATTGGCTGGCAACCCGGCCTCTGTCGCTCCGCCCATATGGGCTACAATCTTGTTGCTGCACGGCTCAGGATGCATAAGGCCGTCAACCACAGGAGCGGACGGATCAGGAATCCTGTCCCAGTCCGGTTGTGCGGGCCACTTCTCCTTCGCGCAGCCGGCCAGGGCCACAATTGCCGATGCCAGCAAAAACATGCGCACAAGGCGCAGGGAAGATATATGAAAAAGATTCATTGATTTCATTGTTAAAGAGTTTCTAATACCAGCCTTCAGTCTGGGTCAGCTTGGAGTTCTTGTTGCGGGCGTCCTTATGAATCGGCCACAGAAGAATGTTCGTATCATTACGCCGCGCCTTCAGAGCAGGATTATAGTCCCAGATTTTATCCAGGCGTATAAGTGCCCACCAGATGACTCCCTCACATGGGAACTCCAGGAAATACTCATCCACAAGTGCCTGCATCACGGCATCTCCGGAGGCATCCGAATAATAATTGTCTCTTCCGTATGCGCGTTTCGCGATTATATTCAGACAAGAAAGAGCATCCTGATACTTGCCCTGATAATATTTGAGCTCGGCATTCATCATCACTGCAAGAGCATAGCGGTAATATATAATGTCCGCGTCCTTTACCATATTTCCGCTGCTCAGGTCACCGATATATTTGTTTGGCCATGTCAGCACCCCTCCGTTGAGAGACTGGTTCTGCCCGTAGGGACCTTCACCGAGATTGGACGGGACACGTGTATCACCGTTTATGTCACGGCTGTCGCGCAACTTTTTGAGGAACTCATCACCATAATCCAGATACTGGGTTCCCCCTATAGGTACAGGAGCGGACTGATATTCTTTCTTCACGGCGGCAGTTGCAAATGTGAAATAGCCGGCAATGCCTCCGGTAAGCTGGTAAGACTGGTCGTTCTGGAGCGCAAACACAACCTCGGAACTGTTCGTGTTTTTCGTTCCG
>CAMWUW010000045.1 GCA_947177525.1 uncultured Bacteroidales bacterium
CTATCAGACTGTCCCTGCAGCAGGAGCAACCATCACAAAGAAAGTCCACTTTGACTATGTTCCGGGAATGGAGAAATGCTACCTGGAGCTTCGCGGAACTGTAAGCCACAAGTCAAAGTCAACTGACCTCCCTTCAAAAAAAGTCGCAGACGGAGCAAACACTACCTACATGCTCGTATGCAAAGACGGCAAGCTTGACCTCAAGGCTGACAACTACCAGGAAATCATCAAACAGACTGCAGAGGGCCAGATTCTTTATCAGATCAACAGCTCAAATGTGAGAAACAGCGAGCTGAGGTCTCAGTCAATCAAAGACTTCCAGGCTGCCATCGATGAAATCAAGGCAAATGAGCGCAAAAACCTCGTAAGCACAGACATCGTTGCATACGCTTCTCCGGACGGAAAGGAAGACATGAACATCAAGCTTTCCGACAAGCGTTCTTCTTCTGCTGAGAAGGCATTCGGCAAGGTTACAAAGAAACATGAAGTTGAAGGACCGGTAAACGTTACAAGCATCGGTGAGGACTGGGAAGGCTTCCAGGAGCTTGTGGCAGCCTCAGACCTTGAGGACAAAGATCTCATTATCCGCGTACTTTCAATGTACAGCGACCCTGCAGTTCGTGAGAAAGAAATCAAGAACATGTCTGCAATCTACTCTACGCTTGCCAAGGAGATTCTTCCGGAGCTCCGCCGCGCAAGATTCATTGCAAACGTTGAATACATCAACTACACCAGCGAGGAGCTTCTCAAGCTCATCGACGAGAACATTGACGTTCTTGACGAGACAGCCATTCTCCGCGCAGCGACACTTGTCAAGGAGACTGAAGACAAGGTGGCTCTCTACAAGAAGGCAATCGAGAAATTCAACAGCGCAAGCGCACAGTACAACCTTGGTGTCACTTACATTGAGGCCGGAGAACTCGGCAAGGCAGCAACTGCACTCAACAAATGTGAAAAAGATGCAGACTGGAACAATGCAATGGGTGTAATCGCTCTCCGCAAAGGCGATCTTGATGCAGCTTCAGAGTACTTTGCCATAGCAGGCAATGCAACAGCAGTTGAAAATGCAGCTGTAATCGACATCCTTGACGGTGAATATGAGGCAGCAGCATCAAAGCTCGCCGGAGCCAAAGGTTACAACGCAGCACTTGCACAGCTTCTCGTAGGCAACACTGCACCGGCATCAGCACTTAAATGCAACTGCCCTAAAACAGCATACCTCAGAGCTGTAGCTGCTGCACGCCAGGGAAATGCACAGGCCGTGAAGTCAAATCTTGAGACAGCAAGCAAATGTGCAGAACTCGCAGACAGAGCTGCAAAGGACATTGAATTCGCACAGTACAGATAGTACATAGGAATCCACTGACAAAAAAGACTGGCCTAAAGCAATGCCTCCCGAAAGGCAGAAAACTTCCGGGAGGCATAATAAAAAGGCCGGTCTTTTTTATTTTTTGCCGATAATGTCCTTTATTATCGAGTAGAGACGGAAAGATGCCCATAAAATGAGGAGAACATACATCGCCACGTATATCCTCACATGGACTCCCTGTCCGTTTTGGCACTGCAATATCATAAATACCACAAGTGCAAGAAGCACAAGAGCCATAAATACGGCATAGGCGATTCTGAATGATTTTTTGCTCATAGCATTGATATTTAAAAGTTATTTACAATCGCTGCCGCCCCTACGGTTCAGTGCTGCAGGAACTTAAATTACAGCATGCAACGGTAAAGTTAGCATTTTTTAGGAATTTCTTAACTTCGTCGGCCAAAACAACGACAAGACATGAACATTATGATAACATTGGCTGCGGTCGCGGCAATATCTTCGATTGTGACATGGGCAGTCACATGCTACGTTTTCTCCATAAAACTGAAAGCTGCGGACGAGAGATTCGCCGCACTCGGAGAGATGCACAGGAAGGAAGCCGAAAATGCAGAAAGACTTGCAGAACAGGCACAGAAGAATTACGAAAGAGCTCTCCGGGAAATGAAGGAGACAGTCGTGGCGGGCATGACAGCCGAAACGGAAAAACTGCTCAGAAAGCGGGGAAACGAATTGGCTGCAGGAAACGAGACATCAATTGACGGCATTCTGAAGCCATTGAAAGAGAGCATATCTGCCATGGAGAAAGCCATGAAGGACAATGCGGCAAGTCATGTCGAGACAAACGCCAAGCTGTCCGAGCAGCTCAGGCAGGCCGTAAAGGAGATGCAGGAGAAGACAACTGACATAGGGCAGAAGGCAGACACGCTTTCGGAAGCGCTTACCGGAAAGCCGAAAGTACAGGGATGCTTCGGGGAAAACTTTCTTGAAGCGATTCTAGCAGGGGAAGGTCTTGTGGAAGGCCTGCATTATACACGCGAGGCGGCCAATGAAGACAGGAGCCGCCCCGACTTTGTGTTTCATTTCAAAGAAAATCTCGAACAGAAGGATCTGATTGTGGATTCAAAGGTTTCTCTTACTGCATTTGTAGATTATATGAATGCAGACACACCGGAGGAACGTGCCTTCGCTCTGGACAGGCACCTGAAAAGCGTCAGGAAGCACATAGACGAACTCGCAAGGAAAGAGTATGCTCAAAAGGCGGCCAAGCCGTTTGCAGACTATGTGCTGATGTTCATGCCTCGGGACATGGCATTCCGGGCCGCTCTTGAGGCGGACCCGCTGATATGGCAGGAAGCATACAAGAAAGGCGTGCTCATTGCCACAGAACAGACCATAATGCCTTTCCTGAAGATAATGCAGCTTACTTGGAACAAATTCCAGCACGACACCAACACTCAGAAAATCACTGCAGCCGCACAAAACATGATAGACCGTGTGGCAGCTTTCTATGATTCGTACAGTGAGCTTGGCAAAAAGCTTAAGGCAGCTTGCGGCGAATACAACAAAGGGATAAAGAAGCTCGAGGACAACGGCCAAAGCATAACGACCTCGGCAAGGCAGGTAATCAGCATAGGGGTAAGAAGAGGAAAAGGCAAGGAATTTTCAGTTCCTCAGGAGACTCTTGAAATAGAAGAGTAAAGCGTACAATCAAACAGAATGAAGACAAATGGCAAAGAAGACAGAAAAGACCAATGCCGCGAGACTGCTTGACAAGGCCGGCATAGCATATAATCTGATTCCATACGACTTCGATGAAAACGACCTGGCCGCACAGCATGTGGCAGAAAGCCTCGGTCAGCCCATAGAGCGTGTTTTCAAGACCCTCGTGCTTCACGGGGACAGGAGCGGCTACATCGTATGCGTCATTCCCGGAAACGGAGAAGTGGACCTGAAGGCCCTCGCAAAGATTTCAGGCAACAAGAAAGTCGAAATGATTCCGATGAAAGACTTGCTGGGAGTCACCGGCTATATACGCGGAGGATGCTCACCGATTGGCATGAAGAAGAAATTTCCAACTTATTTCCACTCAACTGCAAATGATTACGCCACAATCTACATCAGCGCCGGTGTGCGCGGCCTGCAGATTGAGATATCGCCTTCAGACCTTATAAAATTCGTGGACGGCATTACTGGTGAAGTGGCAAGTTTCTGAAAAAAGGAGGTTGAATGCCGCTGTGGCCTTCAACCTCCTTCCTATTTCATCAATAAAAATCAGTCTTCCTTCTCCTGCTCGAGATAAGCCTTGAGAAGCTTCTCCTGAACATCGCCCGGAACAGGCTGATAGTCCGCAAACTCCATCGTAAACGTTGCGCTTCCGGAAGTAAGTGAGCTCAGGGATGTTGAATATTTATACAATTCTGCAAGAGGAACGCGTGCCTTAATGGTGTCGAATCCCTTGTCAGTGCCCATGCCCTCTATGATTGCCCGGCGGTTCTGGAGATCTGACATACATGAACCCATATACTCGGTAGGAGTCATGACCTCAACATTATAGATAGGCTCCATAATCTTAGGACCGGCATTGCGGAACGCCTCCTTGAACGCATTGCGGGCAGCAAGCACGAATGAGATTTCATTTGAATCCACTGGATGCATCTTGCCGTCATACACATAGACACGGATGTCGCGCGCAAGCGAGCCTGTGAGAGGACCTTCATTCATCTTGTCATTGATTCCCTTGAGGATTGCAGGCATAAAGCGGGCATCGATTGCTCCACCGACAATACAGTTGTAGAATTCGAGCTTTCCGCCCCAAGGAAGGTCATACGATTCCTTGCCCTTGACATTGAGCACCACTTCCTTGCCGTCAATCTTGAATTTGTTTCCTCCTTCAGTGCCCTCAACATACGGACACACGAGCAGGTGAACCTCACCGAACTGTCCGGCACCTCCGGACTGCTTCTTGTGGCGGTAGTCAGCCGCTGCAACCTTTGTGATTGTCTCACGGTAAGAGATGCGTGGAGCAAACATGTCAATCTCTATCTTGTTCTCATTCTTGAGTCTCCATTTGACGATATTGATATGGTGCTCTCCCTGGCCCTTAAGGATTGTCTGCTTCAGTTCCTTTGAATATTCAACGATGATTGTAGGATCCTCGGCAGCCATCTTGTTGAGTGCCTCGGTCATCTTCTCTTCATCTTTCTGCTCCTTGGCCTTTATTGCTGTACGGAACTTTGACTTAGGGAAATTAATGTGCTCGAACGCAATGTCCGTTCCCGGGGTGCAGAGAGTCACGTTGGTCTTGGCGGCACGAAGCTTCACGGTACATCCGATGTCTCCGGCAAAAAGATCCGTCACCCTTTCCTTTTTCTTTCCTGCAACGGCATAGATTGTTGTGATTCTTTCCTTGTCTCCTGTCTCCGGATTCTCCAGGTCCATTCCCTCAGTCAGTTCTCCTGACATTACCTTAAAATAAGCGACCTCACCAAGATGCGGCTCTACGGCTGTCTTGTATATGAAAAGGGATGTAGGGGCATCCTGCTTGCACTCTATCTCCCTGCCGTCTTTGGTCAGGGCCTTATGCTCTGCAGGAGAAGCCGCCACTTTGATTGTAAATTCCATGAGCCTCTTCACTCCGATGTCTTTCTTGGCAGAAAGGCAGAACACAGGATACACATCGCCTGCACGGCAACCGATTCCGAGACCTTTTCTGATTTCATCTTCCGTAAGGACACCCGCCTCGAAGAAGGTCTCCATAAGAGTGTCGTCATATTCCGCAGCCCTCTCGATAAGTTCCTGCCTCAGGGCCTCTGCCTCCTCAAGATGCTCTGCCGGAATCTCAAGATCCTCACGTTTTCCGTTGTCATCAAGGAAATGATAATATTTCATCTTGAGGACATCTATGAATCCGTCGAAGCCGGGACCTACATTGACAGGATACTGTATGATTACCGGCTTCTTGCCGAAAGTAGCCTTCATGCTCTCAAGCACAGTTTCCCATGACGCCTTTTCACCGTCGAGCTGGTTTACTGCTACAATCATCGGTATGCCGTACTCCTTTGCATATCTTGAGAAGATGCGCGTGCCGACCTCAACGCCCTGCTGCGCATTTATGACAAGAACACCTGTATCGCAGACCTTAAAGGCGGATACCGCACCTCCTACGAAATCGTCCGCACCGGGAGTATCCACAATATTGAATTTTACATCCATGAATTCCGCATACAGCGGAGTGGCGTAAATTGACCTCTGGTTGACCTGTTCAATCTCAGAGTTGTCAGAAACTGTGTTCTTCGCCTCTACGGTTCCCCGTCTGTCAATGACTTTGCCCTCATAAAGCATAGCTTCAGATAATGTGGTCTTGCCTGACTTGGTGCTGCCAAGCAGAACCACATTGCGGATGTTTTGAGTGGAATAAGCTTTCATTGTCCTATTTGTTTTGTGTTATTGGTTATGTGCATGTGTGCCATTAAGATGACACATCCTCGCAAATTTAATTAAATTCTGCGGCAATGTCAATAGGCGGCTACAGTTTTTGCGACAATTGCATTCCAAGCTCAGCCTGTATTTCACATGCACCCATACCGAACCTTTCATAAAAGAGGTTGTTGACGGCAACAGTAACATCCTCATCTGATACTGTTCCGTCCAGAATCATGGAGCAGATGCGCTCATAGTCTCTTTCAAGTCTTTTGTCACTCATGCTTTTTTCTTGCAAAACTGCTCCATACTGTCGGAAAAGTCAAATATTTGTGGCGAAATAAAGGGAAAAGAGCACATTAATTTCTTTATTTTTAAATTATTTCTTTATTTTTAAAAAGATTTGCTTGCGCTTCATCGGTTTTTCTTGTTTACCTGACATTTTCATAAGAGATAATTTTGTCCTCCAGCAAAACTATGGACTGGATATGGACAATAATTCCATCAAAGACAACATTCGCCGCATCAGGAAATCCCGGAAGATGACGCAGGAAGACATGGCGCACAAACTCGGCATTTCACTGACTGCCTACCGTGACCTGGAACGGGGCAACACGTCTGTCATGAACGGAAACATCATGCGGATTGCGGAGCTGCTTGACACGTCAACAGAGGAAATAGTCCTCGGCTACAGGCCGGCACAAATGCACAAAGACACACTTGAAGACGTGAGGGAAGAGTATGGCACACGGGTGAGGAATCTTGAAAGAAGAGTCAAGGATCTCGAAAAACTTGTGGAAAGCCTCAAGGAAACCATTGACAGCAAAAACGAAATAATCAGTATGCTCAAGAAATCACTTGAGGCAGAAAGATAGCCAAAGGAGCGATTCGCTGTACGTTTTTCTTTTTTCTTGTCGTATAAAACGGTATCTTTGCGGGCTATGGAAGCCCATCTGTTAAATTATCTGAATGAAAATGTGATAGAGGCAGGCTGCGACGAAGCCGGACGCGGCCCGCTTGCCGGGCCCGTATTTGCCGCTGCGGTCATATTGCCCCGTGACTTTCACCATCCGCTGCTCAATGATTCAAAGAAGATGACCGAAAAAGCAAGGGATATTCTCAGGCCTGTAATCGAATCAGAGGCCATTGCCTGGGCCGTAGCATCAGTCAGCGCAGAGGACATTGACAGAATCAACATACTCAACGCCTCGATTGCAGGCATGTGGCTGGCCGTAGACTCCCTGGAGACCCGTCCGGAATATCTTCTCATAGACGGAAACAGGTTCAGGCCATACCGCACCACCGGAGACACCCACATACCTGCGGACAGGATACCGGAATACAACAGGCTGCCGTTCAGCTGCATAGTGAAGGGAGACGGCAAATTCGCCCCGATAGCAGCCGCATCCGTCCTGGCCAAGACTTACAGGGACGAATACATGAAAATGATAGCAAAGGATTATCCTGATTACGGATGGGACAGGAACATGGGATATCCGACAAAGGAGCATATAGATGCAGTGAAACGGCTTGGAATGACACCGCATCACAGGAAATCATTTCATGTGAAGGAACTGGAGGCAACGCTTTTTTGAATGGCCCGCTTCCATACGTCAAGGAAAAGCTGACCGGCACAAAAGAGGAATTGAAACAATTATATATAATTTACAGAATCATGAAAAAAAGAATTCTTAGTTTTTTGGCTGCCATAGCCTTGTTTACGCCAGGCGCAGTGGCAGATGAGGGAATGTGGATGCTCCCGCTTCTGCAGAAGATGAACGGGAAGGCAATCGCACAGGCAGGCTGCAGGCTCACACCGGAGCAGATATACAGCATCAACAATTCGTCCCTCAAGGACGCTATTGTGCAGTTCGGAGGAGGATGTACCGGAGAGATAATCTCAGGAGAGGGTCTTCTTGTGACCAACCACCACTGCGGATACGGAAGCATCCAGAAGCTCAGCTCCGTTGAGCATGATTATCTCAAAGACGGCTACTGGGCAATGAACCGCTCAGAGGAGCTGCCTTGCGAAGGCCTTACGGTGACTTTCCTTGAATATATGCAGGATGTGACCGCAGTCATTGAAAAAGCCAGAAAGAAGGCTCAGAAAGAGTTCAAGGGCCAGGAAAACGAAGAGGAGCTGATTGCCGAGGCCATGCAGAAGGAATATGACAGGCTCATTGAGGAGGCTGAGAAGAACAACCCTTACTGTGAGGCAAACATTGTCCCTTACTATGACAACAATGTATATTATCTGATTGTCGACAAGGTATACAATGATGTACGTTTCGTAGGAGCACCGCCTTCATCAATCGGCAAGTTCGGAGCAGACACAGACAACTGGATGTGGCCGCGCCACACAGGAGACTTCTCCATGTTCCGCGTATATGCCGACAAGGACAACAATCCTGCTGCATACTCACCTGACAATGTTCCGTATACACCGAAGAGAAGCCTGAAAATTTCCCTGAAGGGCATAAAGGAGGGCGACTACACGATGATTATGGGATATCCTGGACATACGACACGTTTCCAGACTTCCCCTGAGCTTAAGTTCCAGATTGAGCAGAATGACATAAGGATAGCCGCCCGCACAATCCGCCAGGACCTCATGATGGAGGATATGCTCGCAGACCCTAAGGTGAAGATACAGTATGCAAGCAAATACTCCGGTTCGTCAAACGGCTGGAAGAAATGGCAGGGAATGAAGCTGGCATTTGACAAGCTGAATATAATAGGACGCGCTGAAAATGATGAGACCGAGTTTACTGAGTGGGTATCAGCCAACAAGAAAAGGACAGAGCAGTACGGCCAGGCAATGGAGGCAATAAAAGAAGCCGTAGAGGGCCAGAGCAATGCCTACAGCGTATACACTACATTGGTGGAATCTGCCGCAAGAATGGAGCTGGCCAGCGCAGCAAGCCTGTTCTACAGGACATTCAGCAAAGCTGACCAGACAGACACACTGAAGGCTCTTCAGGCTGCCGCTGAGAGCCTGAACGCATTCTACAAGGATTATTCAGCCGGCACCGACCGCAAGATTTCCAAGGCAATGCTCAAATTCTACAGGGAGAATGTGGCACCGGAATACTATCTCGGGCTTGGAGAGGATTTCGCCGCATTGGATATAGACAAATATGTGGACGACCTGTTTGACAACAGTGCATTCACTTCCCCTGCGAAGCTGTCTGCCGCCATTTCCGAATATGGCACAGGCATACTTGATGACCCTGCATTCCTGTTCGGCAAATCCATAAGCGGTGTTGCGGCAAAGGTTTTCCCTGTGATAATGCAATATCAGGAGCAGCTCTCCAAAGGACGCAAGGCCTATACTGCAGGACTTTTGGAATGGAGGAAAGGCGAACCGTCATACCCTGACGCAAACTTCACTATGCGTATGACCTACGGCTCCGTGAAACCGTATTCCCCTAAGGATGCTGTCATATACAGATATTATACGACTCTTGACGGAGTGATGGAGAAAGAGGATCCTGACAATTGGGAGTTTGTGGTTCCGGCAAAGCTGAAAGAACTGTGGAAAGCACAGGATTTCGGAGAGTATGCAATGGCTGACGGCAAGATGCCTCTGGCCTTCCTTTCAAACAACGACATAACGGGAGGAAACTCAGGCTCGCCTATCATGAATGCAGATGGTGAACTTATAGGCCTTGCATTTGACGGAAACTGGGAATCAATGAGCAGCGACGTTATGTTTGAGCCTGATCTCCAGAGGTGTATCAATGTTGATATCCGATATGTCCTTTTCATCGTAGACAAGTTCGGTGGTGCAGGCTACCTCATTGACGAGATGGACATCGTAAAATAACATCAATGAAACAGAACGAGATAAACAAGGCACTGCTTGAAGTGCAGCATCCTGCCAAGGGAGACCGCAATGTGGTTGAGCTTGGAATGGTTGAGAACATTTCAATTGACGGGAACAGAATATCCGTGACACTTGCATTCCCTAAGCATCGCGACCCTCTCGCCGAATACCTTATAGGAAGTGCAAAGGCCGCAATCATAAGGAATTTCCCGGGCACCGAAGTTGAAATCAAGACCATTATAAAGGATGAGGCTGCACCGAAGAAGAAACCGGGGCTTGATCTTGGACTTGAGGAGCTGGCCGGAGTCAGACATATAATAGGTGTTGCATCTGGAAAGGGAGGCGTAGGAAAATCAACGGTTGCAGTCAACCTGGCTGTCGCCCTGGCAAGGCTCGGATATAAGGTAGGACTTGCTGATGCAGATGTCTACGGACCGTCCGTACCGAAGATGACAGGCACCGAAGGCCTGATGCCCGATGCCTTCATGGAGGAAGGTACTGAAAAGGAAGTCATAGTTCCGATTGAGAAATACGGGGTAAAATGGATGTCAATCGGTTATTTCGCCAAGCCTGAGCAGGCTCTTATCTGGAGAGGCCCGATGGCCTGCAACGCCCTGAAGCAGATGATTCTGCAGGTGCGTTGGGGCGAATTGGATTTTCTGCTGATAGATATGCCTCCGGGAACTGGGGACATACATATAAGTCTTGTGCATGACATCCCTCTTGAAGGGGCGGTCATTGTCAGCACACCGCAGGATGTGGCATTGGCTGATGTGGAGAAAGGCGTCAATATGTTCCGCAATGAGAGCGTAGGAAAGCCTATTTTCGGAATGGTCGAGAATATGGCATGGTTCACTCCTGAGGAACTTCCGGACAACCGCTATTACATTTTCGGAAAGGGAGGCGGAGAAAGGATGGCAGAGAAATACGGAATTCCGCTACTTGGACAGATTCCGATTGTCCAGAGCATCCGCGAGGGCGGAGACAGCGGAGAACCTGCAGCATTGTCTGACCGTCCGGACGGGACAGCCTTTGCAGAACTGGCCTCAAGGCTTGCTGAAGCCGTTTCCTTAAAATAGTTCACCGGAACATCAGATTGAGTTCCCGATGGTACAGAAAACACCATCGGGAACTTTTGTCATACGCCCAGTCCGTGATGTGTAAGTTTTTGACACCCAGCCTTTTCCTGGTAATCGATGCACGGTAAAAACGGGGCAGCGATTACCAGGAATGAGTTGATTTTCAGCGCATTGCGCTTCAAGCATTCACGGCTGATGCAAACCGGGCACACGTAAACATGCAATTGAGCTGCTCAAAGAAGGTTTTTCAGACACGCTGGCTTTTCCGGCTCCTTCCAAGGGCAACAGCGAGGCACATTGGATGACACGGCAAAACATGCCATGCGGAAATGGGAGTGAGTGCGGAACCAAACTTTGTTATATAAAATAATAGTTTTTGCGAAATTAATTCTTGCGCTTGCAGTTGCTGCAGGCGCCATGTTCTCAGAAACACTGAGCACAAGATACATAAAGTATGAAATGACTTTGCCTTCTGTCAACGGAAGAATTGACATCCTGCAATTCGGACCGGTTTACAAAGTGGAGGAATAAAATACCGGTGACAAGGCCGTAATGGCCTGAAAACAAGAGCAAGGGGCTTGACTGACATTTCTCAGCCGGCCCCTTATTTTTTGCCTGTGAAACATATAAAGACGGAAAGCTGCGTGCTGCCTGAAAAAATCCGGAGAACGGACGCACACCGAAAGCTTACCGGCAAAGGCTAAGATAGGACTGAAGGGCTGTCCGGTATGCAATCCTGGCATCTATGCAGGCATCAGTACTTTGGCGGATTGCTGTCTGGGCCTCTAAAAGTCCCGACAACGGGATGAGACCGGCCTTGTACTGATTCATCCTGTCCTCAGCCATAGCATCGGCAACAGCCACGTTTTCCTCTGCAAGAAGCGTCTGTTCCCATGCTACAGTCAGGTCAAACCATAGCTTGCGAATCTCCAGCAGAAGCTGGTTTCCGAGATATTCCCTGTCATTGCAGGCCTTCTGGACCTGATAATCATAACGTTGAAGTCTGCGTGAATATTTCCCCCAATCCGTGACAGGTATCTTTATTGTGGCGAATACCACTCCATTGAAGCTGCCGTTTCCGATGACGTCTCCATAGCCGTATGAAGCCCCTACACCGACCTGAGGCAGGACCTCTCCAAGCACCATGCGTTTCTCGGCTTTCTTTGCCTCCACGGCAAGCTCAAGAAGACGGGACTCCTCGCGTTGAGCCACAATCTCGTTCTCGTCACGCCAATATGCCATCGGCTCATCAAGCATCGGGAGATTGTCTGCAACCGCAATGCTGTCAATATAGGGAAGAGAATCGGCAGCGGATGTCCTGTATGGGGTGTATTCCATTCCTATGGAATTGCAGAGGTTCATCTTGGCCAGTCTTATTCCCCCGCGGGCACTTGTCATTGCAGACCTCAGTTCATTCATCTTCAGTTTGAGCTGCAGCATGTCCGTCTGGGTGGCAAGCCCGGCCCCAACCGCAGAAGAAAGGTCCTTTTCAAGATTCTCCAGCATTTTCCGGACCTGAGTGATAGTCTTCATCTTCTCTTCCAGCGAAACCACCTGCCAGTACATCTGCTCTATCTCCTCCGCACTCTTGCGTGACTGTATGGAGTTCTGGAGGCTTGCGGCCTCAACTCCAAGGGCTGCGAGCCTGTTTCCGGAGACAATACGTCCTCCGGCGAACACCGGCTGGATGACAGAAACCGTCGCGCTGTATCCACGCTTCAATGTGGAATAATACGGATTTATCCCATACATCGGGGCATTCTGGTTGACCCAGCTTGTGATATTGTTTGCCATGTCCGAATTGCCGAGGACATCCCTGACCCCGATTTTCAGGAGCGGGTCAATGGCATAGAATGCAAAGGCATTTACCGAAACCCTCGGAAAATATTCGGCGAGAGCTTCTTCTTTCTGTGCCTTGGCGGCATATACATCAAGACGGGAATTGACCACAGCCGCATTGTTCTGCGCAGCCATAGACCTGCAGTCTTCCAATGTCAGTGTTACGCGCTCCTGTGCCACCGCCGGAGATGCCCCTGCCATAAGAAGCAACAGAAGCGGAAGAATGACACATATTGACTGGCCTTGACGGCAGGACAGAGATGCCATATCGCTGCCGGAAGACGAAAGTTCCGGGCTGTCTCCGTCCGGCTTTGCGCTGCGGAAAATCTGCCAATACGACACAGGCATGATGAGCACTATCAGCAGTATGGACATCATCGTCCCGAAACATATCACTATACCCATAGGCATCCAGAGCGAATCACCGCTTATAATCATCGGCAGCACACCGAGGGCAGTCGTGCATGATGTCAGGAAAATAGGCCTCATCCTCCTGCGTCCGGCCTCCTCCGCCGCCTCTTTTACAGAAAAGCCCTCCTTGAAGCGCAGTTCCTCAGCATATTCAAACATTATTATACCGTTCCTCACTATGATTCCGACAAGGCTTATCAAGCCGAGCACCGAAGTCATGCCAAAGTCCAGCCTGAATATCCATAAGCCGAAAAATGCCCCGAACAGACAGAGAAGACTCAATGCCATGGTAAGCGCGGCAAGAGACATTTTCCTGAAATGGAAAAGCAGGAAGAAGAAAAGTACAGCTACGGCACACAGAAAACTCAGCATGATTTCAGGTATCACCGTGCCGTTGGTCTCCGTAAGGCCTCCGTATGAGATGCTCACCCCTGACGGAAGCATAGGTTCAAGCGTCTCGCCGACAAAGGCGCATATCCTCTCCATAGCCTCCGGCTGGCTCTGCCCCATAACCATGTCCGCACTGACCGTTATGCTCTCCGTGCCGCGCGAATGAGGTATCTGTTCCGGCTCCCATCCCGGCCTGACGGACGCAACCTGACGGAGCGGAACACTTACACCTGGTATGGAAGTCGGCACCATCTGATTCTCTATAGCATCGTATGCCATATCTTCAGAAACCGCCCTGCTGTATATCGTGACCGGTATTTTTGTGTCACCCTCCCATACAGAAGCCACTGTCTGACCATTCAGCGCGCCTGCAACAGACAGGGACATCAACGCCCTGTTGACACCAAGTCTTGCAGCTTCGTCAGGATCAAGACTCACATCTATCGTAGAGAGGTATTCATCGCAGTCGCTGTGCACCCATTTTAGCAGGTCGTCCATACCTGCCATAAAGCGCTTCAGGGTGTCGGCATACGGTCTCATCTCTTCTATGCCGCCGCCCAGCAGGGTCACCTCGACAGGAGCAGTCACTCCCTGGTAGTCCATCTGCTTGAACCGTATCTGAGCCTCCGGGAAATAATGTTCATATACGGTCTCATATTCTGCGAGAACCGACTCCGTGTCCTTTGAGGTACGGGTATTCACGATAAGCTGGGCAAAATTTGCTGCGGGAGGTTTTGGTGCGTATGTACAGTGAAAGCGCGGCGAGCCGGTTCCGACAAACGACGTAACTGATGTGACACGGCTGTCCGCAAGCAGGATGCGCTCCAGAGAATCACTGACAGCCTTTGTCTTGTCCAGTCCGGAATTGGCGTCAAGGTAAATCTCCACGGCAAAGCAGTCCCTTACGGCCATGGGCATCATCTGCACATTGAGCTGGAGGAACATCATTATTCCAAGCACAATTGCGGCCAATCCGGACAAAAGCGTAACGTAAGGATGCCTGAAACATATTCCCTGAAGTTTTTCATACCCCTTCTGAAGACCGTTGAAGAATTTTTCCTGGCCTCGCGCAAACCATCCGTGTCCGCTTGTACGGACTGACTTTATATATTTGACTTCAAGAGACGGAATTACTGTCACGGCATATACCAGAGAAGCACCGAGCGCAATGCATATCACCCACGGGAAAGACTGGACGAAATCACCGAGATATCCGGAAATGATGCCGAGCATCGGGAAGAACATCAGGCTTATCGCAGCAGTGGCAAGCAGCATCGGCATGAACAGTTCCCTTGCACTCGCGCAGGCGGCATCAATGCGTCCATATCCCTTCCCGAGCTTGTCCATATATCCGTCCATGGTTATGATAGAGTCATCCACAATCATTCCCAGCACGACAATCAGCGCAGCCAGAGTAACAGTGTTCAGGCTCATCCCGGTAAGATACATCACAGCCATTGCGACTGCAGTACATGCAGGGACTCCTGTACTTGCTATCATCGCCGAACGGGCAGGAAACAGCAGAAGCATGACCACAATCACGACCAGCATGGATATGACAAGATCCCTCAGGAATGACCATACAGATGTCTTTACAACCTTTGGCTGGTCTGTAATCTTTGTTATCCTTACGCTGTCCGGAAGCCCTTCCATGAATTCTTCAAGCACCTTGTCAACCTCGCGCCCGAAAGCCACTATGTTATTGTCGGGGCGCATTTCCACAGAGACGACAAGGGCCGTGTGCCCATTGTACCCGACAAATGAAGACGGCTCCCTGTAGCGGCGCTCTACCGTGGCTATGTCACGTAGCCTTACGATTCCGCCATCCGGGCCTGCATATACGATTTTCTCTGCAATTTCGTATTCGCTGCAGGCGGTTCCTGCGACATGGACCGGCGCATTGGCGTATGAGGTGCTGAATTTTCCGCCGCTTGCCAAAAGAGCAGATGTCTGATAGTCAAGCATAAGCGTGGAAGGGGAGATGCCATAGGCAGACAAAGCCTCCATATCTATATTCACGGCAATCTCCTCGCTCTGCGATCCATAGACTTTTGCATTTGCCAGCGACGGTATCTCGCGCAGCCTCCCGCACAGGTCTTCGGAGTATTCCTCCATCTCTCCGTAGCTCTTGTCCGCTGATTCCATCGCAATGAGAAGTGAGGAAACAGAGCTGAAGTCATCCATTACGGCCACAGCGAGCACTCCAGGAGGCAGAAGAGGCTTATATGCATTCAACTGGTGTTTTATCTTTGACCAGACTTCGTCTTTCTTGCTTGCAGGCGAGTTCAGCATGACATATATATAGCACATCCCGTCCTGGGAATATGAATATGTGGACCGGTCCACCTCCGGGAAAGTAAACAGCAGCTGTTCAAGCGGCTTTGTCAACCGGGCCTCCACCTCCGTGGATGACGCTCCCGGATATATGCCCACGACCAACCCTTCCTTTATCTCAAAAGTGGGGAATTCATCCTTGTTTATTGACGTAAGGCCATAGATTCCTACTGCAATCAGAAGGAACAGGATGAAATACACAATCTTTTTCTGTGCTATAGAAGCCCGTATGAACCATCCCTGTCCGCGCATCATTCCACTATTTTTACTTTCATTCCGGTGCTGACTTTCTGCGCACCCTCAGCTATGACAAGTTCCCCGTCCTCAAGGCCTTCCGTTATGACAACGCCCTTGCCGGAAAAACCTCCGGTGCCAACCGGCAGCTTTACTGCCCTGCCGTCACGCACTGCCCAAACATATCTTCCTGAGACATCTGTCTTGATTACCACGGACGGGAGTGTTGCCACGCCGTCTCTGACGTCCGGAAAGCTTACCTTACACACCATTCCGGGCATAAGGCCGTCAACTTTTGAGGAAGGGACAATGACGCATTCATAGCCATGGGACAGGGCTGAGGCTGCAATGCCTTTGGAGGTGAGCCTTGCCTTCAGTCCTTTGCATCCAGTCGCGGGAACGGAAAACTCAGCCTCCATTCCCGGCTGCATCGAAGCAATCTCGGCTTCCGGGACAGAAAAGCGTATTTCAAGCGACGATATGTCCATGATTTTCACAACAGGCTCAGCGACTCCGAGTTCAACCCCGGAATCGGCATATACCTCTCCGATTATTCCTGTATATGGAGCTTTTATCATACAGGCAGAACTGGCTTCCTCGGCCGCACGATAGGCTGCTTCCGCCTGCTTGAGCTTAGTCTCGACCTCAACCATCTTGACGTCCGTGATGCTTCCGCTTTCGTGTACCGCTTTTGCCCTCCTGTATCCGTCCTGTGCCTGTTCAAGTGTCGCTGCAGCCATTTCAAGCGAGCTTGCGATCTTCTGGGAATTTACTGATGCTATGACTTCCCCTTTCTTTACGGCCTGCCCCTGCCTGACATAAAGTTCGGCCAGAGTACCTGGATAGGTGCATGACAACACC
Organism: uncultured Bacteroidales bacterium; assembly: GCA_947177525.1. Lineage (GTDB taxonomy): Bacteria > Bacteroidota > Bacteroidia > Bacteroidales > UBA932 > Cryptobacteroides. The sequence continues at coordinate 16,724 of CAMWUW010000045.1, forward strand.
GTTGATTTTTCGGGATGGACGATGCCGATATATGTCTTCGCGGCATGGTTCCCTGACATATCAGCTTCAATGACCTTTACTGCGACGGGCTGTCTTTCACCGGAACCGCCGCCTTTCTTTTCTCCGGTACTGCCGCATCCCGAAACAATGCCTCCCAATATGGCGGCAGATGTCATCCAGACAATTATGTTTTCTGATATATTCATGTCTTCCTGTTATTATTTTCCGGCTGTCCGGCTTCGGCATGTCAGTTCATTTTTGCAACACAGTCCACTGCACTTCCGACAATTTCGTATTCTGTACCTGAGTATGTATAGTGTCCCTTGTAGTCAAGGCGGAATATAATGATGTTTTCAAATCTTTCTCCGTATCCGCAGACTTCGACATCGGCCAATGGACGGAGCAGGTCCGAGGAGAGATTCGGCGGACTGAGGGTGACCTGACGTTTTATTGGGGAGAGAGTCAATATGCTGCCGTCAGCCTTGGCGTCAAATGTCACGACCGTACCGCCCAATATGTTCATTGTCACAATCATGCCGCCTGATGATTTGTCTGTAGTCACAATGTCCATCTGGCCGCTTTCCGGAACGATTGCCATGTCCGAGAGTTCTGCAGAATTGTCTGTGGAATTGTCTGTGACAGGGCGTACAGACAATGTTCCGCCTGTCTTGAAGGTATAATTTCCCTCAAATCTCCGTGTGCCCTCTTTTGCACAGGCGCAAGCCACAAACAACATAACGGCAACTGCCGCCAAGAACCTGAAAATATGTTTCATATTTGCAATGTTTACATTTAGTGATTTCTGAGATGCAAATTTAGAAAATTATGGCAGAGTTGCAATCCGGTAAAAATCCGGCATTCCAATCTTGAAGTCCGGCATTAAGGCCGTGCACTTGACCACCATCGGACCGGCCGCTGCGCAATATCCTGCAATTCATTCAGATCAAGACAATACAAAGCAGCACACCACTATTATGGTATACTGCTTTGCAATTTCTTAAAATCAAGATAATCAAGGAACATACAGTTCCGCAGATTGCACAGCCCATCCCTCCGTAAATCTATTTCCGCTTCAATTCGGAGATCTGCTCTACCGGCAGACCGGTCAGTTTTGCAATTACACTATCATCCATACCTTCATCAAGCATCGCCTTTGCAATCCCAATCTTTTCATCCATTTTTCCTTTCTCCATCCCCTGCTCATATTGGTAGTCCATCTGTGCCATGATGTCTCTCTTTGTAGTCATAACCTTGATGTCTTCCTCCTGTATTGTCTGCTCTAAAGATAAGTATTCCGGTTTCAATTTCTCTACCTGTTCAGCTGTCAATCCAGTGCACTTGATGATCACACTATCATCAATTCCCTCATCAAGCAGCACCCTCGCCGCCTCAATCGCCTTTTTCTCCATCCCCTGCTCGTATTTGTAATCCATCTGCGCTCTAATGTCTCTCTTTGTAGTCATAAGTCTGATGTATTTATATTGTTCCACAGCACCCATGGCGGCAAAACGTGATGCCTCATAAAGCCTATGGAACATTGGTTTCCGTAACTTCCGGGGAATCTCCGCCAGCCTTGACATGTGCTTGATGGAGTAAATCATGCCATCCAGATCGTCGTCCTCCGACAGTTCATCCTCAGTCTTCCTGAACTTGTTCAGTTCTATGTATATATAATTCAAATTCCTTGCTACAAGCCTTTTACCTCCTTCGGCATAAAGATTCACCCTTGTGACGAAATCAGTGCTGCCCTCAAACTCATTAATGCCCTCGCGCACAAAACTTATCATGTAAACAGGGGCAAAATCATAGTCCCTGGTACCACGCCTCAACTGGTCCTGCACGGCAAAAGTTGAATAGAAGATGCTGCGCGACAGAAAAAACTTCTGCGAATTGTGCTGCATTTCAATTATGATACGCTTACCGTCGCCTGTCTTGCAGTACACATCAAAAGTGCACGATTTCGCATCCCTACCAAGCCCTCGCCGATCCTTGTCAATGTACTCTATTTCGGCAATCTTCTCGTCAGTGACAAGCTGGCGCAACAGGTCCAGCAACACATCCTTGTTCTGCTCATTGCCGAAAATAGCCTTGAAGCCATAATCACTCGTAAGGTCCACGAAAACAGGACCATCCGCACTGCGGCGCCTCCTCAAAAACTCTATAATGGTCATAACATGATAATTTAATGGGCTATATGCCCCGTTAATAATTAAAATGTCATGAACCTTTATCAGTTCTGCTGCCGCAGGCTGTCCGCTGCCCTCTTTTTACTCCCGCAAAATTATGAAACGGTCAAGAGTTTTACAATATCGGATATGCATGTTTTTCTTTTTCTTAATAAAAACATGAAAAATTTTTCTCTTTTTTTACATCTATCCGCTTTATATTTATCTGTCCTGCACCTTATTGCTCCATTAGAAACAACAATGAGAGTGCAAATGCCCAATTAATCCTGGAATTGCAGACTGGGCAGTCAATCCTCAGTCTTGCGCTTTTTCGTCCAGCTTATGATGCAGAATATCAGATGAAACAGGACAGCGGCCATCGAAACTGATGTAAGGACAGGGTTTTCAATCAGTACGTTAAATAACGCTGTCATGAAAAGAATCATAATGACGGTAGAAACGTCTATTGGAAAAGAATATGGCCTGGGAGTGTATCTGTTCAGTTGTGAAAGAATATGTAATATCGTTCCCGCCAGAGGCGGCAATATTCCAAGAATCATCATGGCATCACCTATCCACCCTTCAAGCAACATTGCAGACATTATGATTATGAAAGAGGTTTCAATAAGCAGAAGAGAAGGTTTATCCCGTCTCATAGCCCTCATCCGGCAATATATCTCTATGTCTTTTTCTGTCATCTTTCTCATGCACAATGATAATTAAATTTGATTGTTTAAATATCAATGAAAACAATCGATTATGCAAGGACATCTGAAAGTTGGAATGTGCCTTGTCCAAAGACAATTGCTCCGCAACGCATATTGGCAAATATAGTCAACATAGTGGGACAATCACCTTGTTTTAAAAACATTCCCATTCCCTTTCATGAATCTGGTGGTCTCTTTCAGAACAGTTAAACTAATGTACTATTCTCTGTCTGGGGTGACAACTGTTATTTTTATCTCTAAAAGCCTTTACAGAATTACTGTTTCTTGGAAAAAACGGAAAATCTGTGGACAGCTCTGTTGAAGTTATTTTGGTCACCTGTATATATTTTTTTTGGGGGGCGACAGAGCATGATACGTAAAACTTTGATTCCCAATCGCTTTCTGCTATTCGCTGCCCCGCGTTTTTGGGGTAGCGATTTATGGGAATTGATTGATTTACAATTGATTGTGCACCACGCAATTATTGGCACCGGGCACCGCACAAAATGAAAAGCAGCCATGATTTTGCCTTGACACGTTCTTTATCTTCAGGCTTGCCAAGATATTAGCA
>CAMWUW010000046.1 GCA_947177525.1 uncultured Bacteroidales bacterium
CACAAATATACAAGATTTTGCCCAACTTTTACTATCTTTGACGGCTAAACTTTTCATGGGCATGCGTGCCTGCTGAAAAATATGATTCGGAATATGGATTTTGTAAAAACACATAATGACCCGGGCTCTTCTGCGCGGTGCGGTATAATAACTACTGCGCACGGGAAAATAGAAACACCGATTTTCATGCCGGTAGGTACGGTCGGTTCTGTAAAGGGCATATATCACAGGGATCTGAAAGACGACATTGGCGCGGAGATTATACTCGGCAATACTTATCACCTTTACCTGCGTCCTGGACTTGATGTGCTCAAGGCTGCAGGAGGTCTCCATAAGTTTGAGTCATGGGACAGGCCGATCTTGACCGACAGCGGAGGATTCCAGGTTTTCTCGCTCAGTCCGATACGCAAACTGACAGAAGACGGATGCATCTTCCGTTCTCATATTGACGGCTCAAAGCATATATTCACTCCTGAGAACAATGTTGATACACAGCGTGTAATCGGAGCGGACATAATAATGGCTCTCGATGAATGCTGTCCGGGCGACGCCACGTATGAATATGCCAGGAAATCACTTAAGCTGACCCAGGCATGGCTTGAGAGATGTGTTCGTCATTTTGACCGCACCGAGCCTCTGTACGGATACAGCCAGACCCTGTTCCCTATAGTACAGGGCTGTGTATATCCTGACCTCAGGCGTGCTGCCGTAGACCATGCGGCATCACTTGACCGCGAGGGCTATGCCATCGGAGGACTTGCAGTCGGGGAGCCGACGGAAAAAATGTATGAAATGCTTGAGGTCGTATGCCCTATGCTTCCGGACGACAAGCCGAGGTATCTCATGGGAGTCGGGACTCCGGCCAATATCCTTGAGGGCATTGCAAGGGGAGTGGACATGTTCGATTGCGTGATGCCTACAAGGAACGGGCGTAACGGCATGTTGTTCACATGGGACGGAATAATAAACATGAAGAACCGCAAATGGGCGGATGATTTTTCTCCAATTGACCCTAAGGGCACTTCTTTTGTGGACCATATATATACCAAGGCCTATCTGAGACATTTGTTTGTTGCAGGAGAACTTTTTGCCGGGCAGATTGCAAGTGAGCACAACCTGGCTTTCTATCTGGAACTTGTCAGACAGGCACGTGCCCATATAAAGGCAGGTGATTTCAGCAGCTGGAAAGATGAGACAGTGCGGAGAATAATGACAAGACTTTGACAAGATATGGATCTGGCACCGAGAAAACTTGACGTTTATATAGTCAGGAAATTCATAACCACGTTTTTTATTGCCCTTCTGCTGATAATAGGCATCGTCATAATTTTTGACATCAGTGAGAAAATTGATGATTTTGTGAGCAAGGAGGCACCTCTGAAGGCAATCATTTTTGATTATTATCTGAATTTTGTGCCCTATTTCATGAACATGTTCAGTCCTATGTTCGTGTTCATAACGGTTATCTTCTTCACGTCAAAAATGGCTGCAGACACGGAAATTGTCGCCATACTGTCCTGCGGAATCAGCTTCCACAGGATGATGGTGCCTTATGTCTTCTCGGCAACCCTCATAGCAATACTGTCGCTCTGTCTGAATCTTTTCATAATTCCTGACGCAAATAAGACGAGGCTCGAATTTGAGAACAAATACGTTAAGACAAGGTTCAAGAGCGTCGGACGCAATGTACATTACCAGATTTCTCCTGGCGAGTTTGTCTTTGCCGAATCTTTCAGTTCGTGGAACAACACGGCATACCGGTTTACGCTTGAAAAGATTGAGGACGGCAAGCTTGTGTCGAAAATATCTGCCGAGACTGCTGTATATGACACCTTGAAGGGAAGCTGGAGACTTAAGAAATATTTTATCAGGGAGTATAACGACGACCTTACGGACAGAGTGCGCAGCGGCAGGCAGCTTGATACTGTCATTGACCTCTCTGTCAAGGATTTCTATCTTACGGAAAAGACGGTGGAGACCCTTACATACAAGGAACTCAACCAGCTTATAGAAACTCAGCGGATGAGGGGAGATGCAAATGTCAAGTTTGCCCTTATCGAAAAGAACACGCGTTTTGCCCTTCCTTTTTCGGCTTTCATATTGACAATAATGGGAGTCGCGCTGTCTTCCAGAAAGCGCCGTGGCGGCATCGGATGGAACATCGGTGTCGGAATAGCCCTTGCTTTCACATATATATTGTTTCTGCGTTTCAGCCAGATGTTTGTGCACACCGGAGTGCTTCCTCCGGCAATTGCATTGTGGCTTCCGAATCTCATATTTGCAATAGTGGCAGGTTTCCTGTACAGGATTGCACCTAAATAGCGGCTCTGAATGGTTACAAGACCGATGTAGGCCGCACTGAAGAACAGGAAAAAGGGGCTTGGCTATTATTTAGCCGGCCCCTTTTCCGTATCTCATCTTGACGTATAATGCAAGCTTATTCTTGACAATTGCTGATCCGGCGGAATTCTGCAGGATGCATTCATCCGGTGCGTATTAATCAACAAATACGGTCCAGCCGAAAGGATCCTCGATGTCTCCGTACTGTATGCCGGTGATGAAGTTGTAAAGCCTCAGGCTCTTTTCGCCGCACAGCCCGTCCCCATACGTATATACCGTCTCTTCCTCTGACTCAAGGAAAGGCTTGTCCGTCAATCTGTGGACAGGTGTAATCACAACTGCTGTACCGCATTCTCCGACCTCCTCGAAAGTAGACAGCTCCTCCACCGGAACAGGCCTTCTCTCCACTGTCATGCCAAGGTGTGCGGCAACTGTCTCAAGAGACATGTTCGTGATGGACGGAAGTATGCTCTCCGACTTCGGTGTTATATATGAATTTCCCCTTATTGCGAAAAAGTTTGAGGAATTGAATTCATCTATAGTAGTCTTTGTGGCAGGGTCAAGGTAGAGCACTGCCTTGTAGCCGAGCTCATGGGCTTTGTTGAGGGAAAACAGTGATGCTGCATAGTTGCCGCCGACTTTATATGCTCCGCATCCGTTTGGAGCCGCCCTGTCATAGTTCCTTGCAATTACAACGTCGATGGCCTCAAGCGTACCTCCCGTATATGCACCTACAGGAGAGCACAGAAGCATGAACATTGATTCCTTGGATGACTGTACACCAAGCTGAGGATTGAATCCGATCAGGGTAGGGCGCAGATAAAGTGAGGCGCGTGAGCCGTATGGCGGCAGAAAATCTATGTTTTCACGCACAGCCCTTTTGCACATTTCCACAAACATCTCCGTGGAAGGTGCTTCTATGCCGAGATACCTGGCTGACCTTTGAAGCCGCTTCGCATTTTCTTCAGGCCTGAACAACCGTACTTTTCCGTCCTTGCCTCTGAAGGCTTTCAGTCCCTCGAAGCATTCTATGGCGTAATGGAGGCATCCGGCAAAGGCATTGATGGATATATTGTCATCAGTGCAGCTTTCTGCCGGTGTCCATCCGCCGTTTGTGTAACGGCTATACAGCATTGTATTGGTTTTCGTGTAGGAAAATGTAAGTCCGCTCCAGTCTATTTTAGTCATGTCAGATAAGTGTTTCAAATAATTTGTTGTTTTCGTTAATGTATTCGTATGATATGCCGTGTGAGTCCATCCTTCTCATGAGGGCTGCAAAATCCTCTTTTGCCGAAAGTTCGATTCCTATGAGCGCAGGTCCGAAGTCCTTGTTTGTCTTCTTTATGTACTGTATGTATACCAAGTCGTCCGACGGGCCGATTACATCGCGTATGAATGAGAGCACTGCTCCCGGCTTCTGTGGGAAATTTACTATGAAATAGTGCTTAAGACCTTCGTACAGGAGTGACTTTTCACGGATTTCCTCCATCCTTGTTATGTCATTGTTGCTTCCGCTCACGATACAGGCCACTTTTTTGCCCTTTATCTTGTCGGCGTAGAATTTCAGGGCAGCCGTAGACAGTGCCCCAGCCGGCTCGACCACTATTGCACTTTTATTGTACATCTGGATAATCATCGTGCACACTGCTCCTTCCGGCACCACTACTATGTCATCAAGAATGTCCTTGCAAATCCCGTAAGTCGTTGCGCCGGCCTTCTTGACGGCTGCTCCGTCAACGAATTTGTCGATATGTTCCAGTTCTATGATGCCTCCGTTCTCAATTGCCGCTTTCATGCATGGCGCCCCTGCAGGCTCGACTCCGATGACTTTTGTTTCAGGCGAGACCTGTTTGATGTAGGCCCCGAGTCCGGAAGCCAGTCCGCCTCCGCCGATAGGTATGAAGATGTAGTCCAGCTTCTCCTTGGCCTGCTTCATTATCTCCAGTCCTATTGTTCCTTGTCCCTCGATTACCTTCGGGTCATCGAACGGCGGAATGAAAGTACGTCCGCTCTTTTGGGCAAATTCGATGGCTGCGCTATTGGCTGCGTCAAAGGTGTCACCGGTCAGCACAATGTCTATATATTCCTTTCCGAACATCCTGACCTGCTCGATCTTTTGTTTTGGAGTCGTGGTCGGCATGAAGATGGAACCCATGATCTGGAGCTTGTTGCATGAAAAAGCAACGCCCTGGGCATGGTTTCCTGCACTTGCGCAGACGATTCCGTATTTTAGAATCTCAGGCTCTATGGAGCGTATCTTGTTGTATGCCCCTCTTATTTTATATGACCTGACAATCTGCAGGTCCTCCCTTTTGAGGTAAATGTCCGCATCGTATATGTCGGACAGATTGTTGTTCCTCATGAAAGGAGTAGGTTCGATAATTTCTTCGAGTACGCGTGATGCGTTTTCAATGGCCTCTACGGTCGGAAAGTACATTTTCGTTTCCATTGTTTGAAAAATAAAATCAAATTTTGATTTTCCGGTTCAAATATATAATTAAATCTATAGATTTCCTAAATAATTTAAAGCAAAACTGCTTAATTGAGCATAATGAGCGCAATTGACGGATGGCTGAATTCCAGTCTGACACGGTCTTGTACGGCACGGTTGAGAGTGGCTTTCCACCAGATGTCAAAGACAACGCCCCCAGTCTGGAACTCAAGCCCTTCAGACCGGATTCTCAGACTGTTGTCAGGACTGAAAATCGAGACCTTGCGCCCTTCTCCGCACTCCATTTCGAATGTGTCTGTAATTGCAAAAATCGTAGAATGGTCAGATATCATCTGAACCTCGATGCCTCTGTCTTCAGGATGATATGTACGTGCGTATTCCATCAGAAGCGATACGTTGCCGATAGTGTGGTCCTCACGTTCACCTGTGGCACCCAATATTGTAATTCTTCCGATGTCTGCGATGTTTTCAAGTGCCCATGTGAAAGCCTTTGTCTGGTCGTTGTGATCCTGTTCGGTGATGTGTATGATGATGCCGGCATATTTTTTTTTCATGCTCTCCGACAGTGAGTCCATGTCACCGATGACCTTGTCCGGAAGCCTGTCGTCTCCGAAAATCTTCTTGCTGTTGCGCAGGAATTTGCGCAGTGCACCGTCGCAGCAGATGATAAAGTCGGCAGTGCGTATCATGTAGCGCGGATATTCCGTTTTCGGGAATGTTCCGTCGCAAATTATCACAACGTCTTTTCCCATCGCCTATCTTCCGGTAATAAGTGATGATGTTCCTTTGGATGTCTCATAGCTTTGCGGGTTGCGGAAGCCTATAAGAAAATCTTTTGCTGCCATTCTCTTCTTTCCCGATATCTGCAGTTCCTTAACGGAAATCGCCCCGTCTGATGCCGCAAAGGCCAGGTAGCTCTTTCCGTCGGACAGGATTGTCCCCGGCTCTGCATTGGTCAGCCCGTTCTCGGCCAGCATGGCTGAATAGGCTTCTCCCTCCACTTTCGCACTTGAAAAAATCTTCATCTGCACGCTCTTACCGTCTTTGGACAATTCTGTGAACGCCCCTGGATACGGACTAAGTCCGCGTATAAGGTTGTGCAGCTGCTTTGTGGTGCAGTCCCAGTCTATGTGGCACAGTTCCTTGGTGATTTTTGGTGCAGGCTTCAATGTCTCGGAACCCTGTATGAAACTTTTCTGTATTCTGTATTCTACATTGTTCTCGATAATTGCATCCACTGTTGTGCTTACAAGCTTGGCACCGAGGTCCATCAGCCTGTCATGTACATCTCCTGCCGTATCATCAGGCCCGATCGGGCACATATTCCTGTACATTATCCGTCCTGTGTCCATGCCTTCGTCAATCATGAAGGTAGTTGCACCGGTTGTCTTCTCGCCGTTTATGACCGCCCAGTTTATAGGGGCTGCACCCCTGTATTGCGGAAGAAGGGCTGCGTGAAGGTTGAATGTGCCCAGACGCGGAATCTCCCATACAACCTTAGGCAGCATTCTGAAGGCTACGACAACGAATATGTCGGCCTTCCATGCCTTCAGGGCCTCAATGAACTCCGGGTCCTTCAATGACAGCGGCTGCAGGACTGGGATTCCGTGCGAGGCTGCATATTTCTTGACGGCACTTTCATTTACCTTGAGTCCGCGCCCGCTTGCCTTGTCGGCTACAGTCACGACCCCAACGACCTTATGGCCGCTTTTAATCAGCTCTTCAAGAGGGGCCACGGCAAATTCCGGGGTACCCATATATACGATACGTGTCTTCTTAAAAATTCCCATGATCTTTGCTTTTGTTTTTCTGAATCCGTTGCGGATGTTCCCGAGATTGAATATGGATGAGTCATTGATGGCCTGCCATGTCAGATAAAGCCCTGTAGGCAGAAGTATGTAGGCCGATATGAAGACTCCGTGGAAAGGAGAAATCGCACCGTCCCTCGCCAGCTTTGTTCCCGAGATGTCAATGACCCAGTATACCACGAAAAACAGCACTGATATGATGGCAGGAGTGCCGAGGCCGCCCTTTCTTATGAGTGCGCCAAGCGGAGCACCTATGAAGAAGAATATGAGACAGGCAAGCGACAGTGCAAATTTTTTCAGAATCTCAATGTCTATAAGCCTAAGGGTGTACGTGTAATGGAATCTGTCGCGTGAGTAGGAAGAAAGCGTAATCTGCATCTCGTCTGCACTGGCCTTGGCTTTTTCGTATGCCCTAAGCTCTTCGTCCATGTTTTTCCATGTGTTGTCCTCAGTCATCCTGAAAGGAGCAGTCATGCCTTCTTTCCCGGCCGTGTCAAGCTGTGAATTATATTTCAGAACTTTTGACGCCCTCATTGAGGAAAGATTCTCCATTTTTCCGGACTGGTTCAACGCTCCTATGGAATCCTGTCCATGGTACAGCTGGCCCAGATTCATTGATTTCACCTGGTCGTCAAACCTGCTTGAGTCTGACTTCTGGAATGCATAGTTTTCCAGCGGGATAATCATTTCCTGCCGGTGGAAATCTATCTTCTGAAGCTGCAGAGTCGTGTCGCGGTACTTCCTGGTATTGGTCTCCTCGTAGTTGGAGCCGTCATAAAGTATGAATGACAGATAGCTTTTGTCCTTTGACATCTTCATCAGTGCAGAATCCGCAAGTACCAGGCTTGTGTTGCCTTTGTTGCCGGTATGGTTATATACCATTACCCCATGCATCATTCCGCTTTTGTCATCTCTGTCATTTACACGGAGAATATAGCCCTCAATGCCGTTGTAGAAAGTTCCCGTAGGAATCTTGATTTCTTCCTTGGTCCGTCCGATGTCATCCCTGAGTGTGTATATCTTGTTGTATGCCACCGGGATAAGATTGTTTGAGACAAAAAATGCTCCGATGCTTATGGACAGACAGACAAGCCCCAGCGGGACAAGCACCCTCTGGAGAGATATGCCTGCCGCCTTGATGGCAAGAAGCTCATTGTTCTCGCCGAGGGTACCGAGCGTCATCATGGAAGCGAGCAGGGTCGCAAGCGGCAGGGAAAGCGGCAGCAAAGTCGCGCTTCCCCAGCCGAGAAATTCCAGTATGACCTTGAGGCTCAGTCCCTTTCCCACCAGTTCGTCAATATAAAGCCAGAGGAACTGCATCATGAGTATAAACACCACGACCAGCAGGATCGCCATGAACGGTCCTATGAAAGACTTTATTATGAACCGGTCGAGCCTCTTCATTTTTCCTTTTGTTTAGTCTTATTTTGTAGCTGCTCCGATCATTTTTTCGAGGGCGGCTTTCAGGCCTTCCGTATTCTTTCCTCCTGCAGTTGCAAGACCTGCCTGTCCTCCGCCTCCTCCAAGGATGAGCTTGGCAGCTTCGCGCACATCTGCACCTGCATTGTGCCCGGCCCTTACAAGGTCTTCAGAATACATGAGCAGGAGCTGCGGCTTTCCTGCCGATTCGAATGCAGCGGCAATCACGAGGTTCTCCGCCTCTTTCTGAAGCATGAAGGCTGCATTCTTGAGCATTGAAGGATCCACGTCATGGTCAATCTTGACCACATTGATTCCATTGATGTTCTCTGCAATCTCAACAAGTGAATTCTTCAGGGAGATGGTCTTTTCCTTTATGATTTCCTCCATCTTCTTTTTGTATTCCTCATTTTCGCTGATCATTTTCTTTATTGATGCAGCAAGGTCCGGTGCATTGTTGAAGAATGCCTTTGCGATGCGGAGCGTGTTTTCCATTCCGTCCACTATCATCTCCGCATGGATTCCGGTAGTGGCCTCAATACGGCGTATACCTGCAGCTATCGCTGACTCAGACCGGATCTTGAAAAATCCGATGCGTCCTGTAGCAGAAGCATGTGTTCCTCCGCAAAGCTCGCATGAATCCCCGAATCTGACGACACGCACGCTGTCCCCGTACTTTTCGCCGAAGAGTGCCATTGCTCCCATCTGCCTGGCCTCTTCCATCGTTGCCGTGCGGTTCTCGTCCAGCGGGCTGTTTTCCCTGATCAGGGCATTTACCCTTTTCTCCACGCGGTCGAATTGCTCATCGGTAAGTTTCTCAAAATGTGAGAAGTCAAAACGGAAATATCCGTCGCACACGTATGAGCCCTTCTGCTCCACATGTGTTCCGAGAATCTCCCTGAGTGCCCTGTGCAGCAAATGGGTTGCCGTATGATTGTTCTCTATCATTGTCCTTCTGTCGCGGTCTACATGGAGACTGAAGCTGTCCGTGCAGTCTGAAGGAATCCTTTCTGCGATGTGTATTGTAAGGTTGTTTTCCTTTATCGTGTCCGTGATACGGATTTTTTCTCCGCTTCCGGATACGATGTAGCCTGTGTCACCGACCTGTCCTCCCATTTCACCATAGAATGGAGTGCGCTCAAAGACAAGCTGGTACATTGTCTTGTTCTTCGCCTTTACTGTACGGTGCTTCACAAGCTGGACACCTTCTATGTCAGTTGTGTCATAGCCCTCGAATACAACATCGGCCACGCGGCTGAATTCAATCCAGTCGCCTGACTCTACTGCAGTTGCGTTCCTGGCTCTTTCCTTCTGCTTCGTAAGTTCTGCATTGAAGCCGTCAAGGTCAATTCTGTATCCGTTTTCCGAAGCGATAAGCTCCGTAAGGTCTATCGGGAATCCGAATGTGTCATAAAGAGTGAATGCATCCTCTCCGCTGATGAGCATTGTCCCTTTTGACTTTTCCATTATATTGTCCATCAGGCGTATTCCCCTGTCGAGAGTACGCAGGAAGGCCATTTCCTCTTCCTTTATGACTTTCTCCACAAGAACCTGCTGGCTTGCGATTTCAGGATAGAACTCTCCCATGTCATCCACGAGCTGGCTTACGAGGCGGCAGAGGAAAGGCTCATTGAATCCGAGGAATGTGTAGCCGTAGCGTACTGCGCGGCGGAGTATCCTCCTGATTACATAGCCGGCCTTCACATTTGACGGAAGCTGGCCGTCTGCAATGGAGAAGCTGATGGCACGTATATGGTCGGCTATAACCCTCATTGCCACATCTTTCTTTGCATCAGTGCCGTATTTTTCCCCTGAAAGCTCCTCAATCTTGCGGATCATGCCTGTGAAGACGTCAGTGTCGTAGTTGCTCTGCTTTCCCTGGAGGGCCATGCAGAGACGCTCGAATCCCATGCCGGTGTCCACATTGCGGTTAGGCAGAAGCTCAAGCTCGCCGTTGGCCTTGCGGTTGTACTGCATGAAGACAAGATTCCAGATTTCAATCACAAGATGGTGGCCCTTGTTTACAAGCTCCCTTCCGGGAAGTGCTGCAATCTCCTCGTCGCTCCTGAGGTCAATGTGTATCTCGCTGCATGGTCCGCACGGGCCCGTGTCGCCCATCTCCCAGAAATTGTCGTGCTTGTTTCCGAGCAGAATCCTGTCTTCCGGAAGATATTTCTTCCATGCCTCCATGGCCTCTGTGTCAAGCTGGGTGCCGTCTTCTTCGGCACCTTCGAATACGGTGGCGTAAAGCTTTCCGCTGTCAATTCCATAGACCTTTGTCAGAAGCTCCCATGCCCAGTCTATTGCCTCGGCCTTGAAATAGTCACCGAAGCTCCAGTTGCCGAGCATTTCGAACATGGTATGGTGATATGAGTCATGTCCAACTTCCTCGAGGTCATTGTGCTTTCCGCTGACCCTGAGGCATTTCTGGCTGTCCGTGACGCGTGGCCATTTCGGTGCGCTGTTGCCGAGGAACCAGTCTTTGAACTGGTTCATTCCCGCATTGGTGAACATTAGCGTAGGGTCATTCTTTACTACCATAGGTGCAGAAGGCACTATCTGGTGGCCTTTTGAAGCAAAAAAGTCCAGGAAGGCCTTTCTGATTTCTTTAGAAGTCATATTGTATGTTGTTTTTGTCCATAAAATTTGTTCCGCAGGTACTGCTTATGTGCACGACGGAATACCGAACCTGCAAAAATACAACTTTTTTGTCATTTTTTAAATAAAGAAACATAATTTGCCTATCTTTGCGCCATGTCCGATAAAAGAAATCATATTTTCAAGGGCAGCTTACGCGTAAGGAAGACGGCATTTCTCTTTGTCGTCAGCCTTTTCATGTCTGCCCTGTATCTGCATATCTACGTGTCAGTCCTCGGACTTGAGCTGCCTAAGACTGCCGTCCTGAAGAGGCAGAATGCCGAGTGGTGCTCACGCATTGAGGTGCTGGACAGGCACCTTGATGACTATGATGCCACCTTGGAGGCGCTTCAGATGAGGGATGATGACATCTACCGTTCGATTTTCGGTATGAACACAATCCCTTGCGAGGTCAGGAATGCCGGCTTCGGAGGTGTGAACAGGTATTCGCACTATGATGAGGTCGACCGGAGCGGACTTCTGAAGAAAACTGCCGTAAGGCTTGATGTGCTTACGAAAAAATCGTATGTGCAGAGCAAGTCGTTTGATGAGGTCGCCAAACTTTCCAGGCGGGCCGGCGAGATGGCCCTGTGCATACCGGCCATACCTCCTGTGGATCCGGACCCTGGCAAGTACCGCATCTCAAGCACTTTCGGCTACAGGTCAGATCCGTTCAACGGCCGCTCGACACGCCATACCGGAGTGGACTTCGCAATGAAGACGGGAAATCCTGTATATGCCACCGGAGACGGAGTGGTGGAGACTGTCAAGTTCGAGTTTTTCGGATACGGCAACCAGGTGGTCGTTAACCATGGCTTCGGATACAAGACGAGGTACGCTCACATGAAATCCATCGGTGTGGTGGAGGGCATGAAGGTGAAACGCGGCGAGTGTCTCGGACTCAGCGGCAACTCCGGACGATCTTCCGGCGCCCACCTGCATTATGAGGTTCTTTATAAGGGAAGCCATGTCAACCCTGCCAATTATTACGACTTGTCCGTCACCCCTGAAGAGTACGCCGTCATGGTGCAGGGGGCAGCTGATGCGTCAGGGAAAATCACAATGCATCCTTCGCACAGGAGAAGGAGAGGACGGTCATGAGCGAAATGAAGAAATCCGGAAGTCCCGGGAAGTCCAGGTCAAGAGTGGCTGCCGCAGCGAGGCGGGTGCTCTTCTTTTTGGTAGGCACGATGTCAATGGCCGTGTTATATTATATGATATTCGCCCTGCTGTTCAGCACTGACACGGAACGCAGGCTTAAGCAGGAAAATGAGATGTATGAACGGGAAGTGTCCGTGCTCGAGAGCAAGGAGAGGCTTTTGGCCGATGTCGTGGCCGGCCTTGCCGTCCGTGATGACAGGATCTATGATGACATCTTCCATGCCCATGCTCCTGAAGTGGACCCGTTCTCGTCTCTGGATTTCCTGACGGGGATAGACTCAATCCCGGACCATAATATTGTAAGGCATGTCTCGGGGAAACTTGCTGCGCTTGAAAGCCGCTCTGCCGCTGTAGAGGAGAATTTCCGCCACGTAATGGCAGTGCTGTCTTCACCTGGTTTTGTCATGCCTCCGATGACTGCGCCTCTCGGTGAATTTACCTTTGCCCAGACAGGTGCATCTGTAGGCAGCAAGATTAATCCATTCTATAAGATATCCATGCAGCACAACGGCCTCGACATGATTTCTCCTTCCGGCAAACCTGTCTATGCCGCTGCAGACGGTACCGTAACTGATATAATAAGGTCAAGGAAAGGACTTGGAAATGTGGTCGTCATATCGCATGGCGGCGGATACGTGACAAAATATGCCCATCTTGCGGACGTGGAGACTGCGGTTGGACGCCGTGTGCCGAAGGGGGCAAGAATCGGGTATGTAGGGGTGTCCGGCAATTCTTTTGCCCCTCATCTTCACTATGAAGTATGGAGAGATACGGTGGCCCTGGATCCGGTCAATTGTTTTTTTGCCTCTGTGACCCCGGATGAATATGTCAATATGCTTATAATGTCCGCAATGACAGGACAGTCACTGGATTAGGCGGCAGAACCGAAAATATTTGCAATATGGATAAATATCTGTATACTGTCGGTGAGGCGGCAGAAATCATAGGCGAGAGCACTTCCCTGGTCCGCTTCTGGTCCAATGAATTCCATAAGTTCATCAGGCCGCAGCGCAACGCAAAGGGAAACAGGCTTTTTACAAAGGAGGACATGGAGGTCCTCAGGCAGATACATTTTCTTGTCAAGGTTGAGGGACTTACCCTGGACGGTGCGGCAAAGAGGCTGGCGGGAGAGAAGAAAGGTGTCTCCGGAAAGATTAAGGTCCTGGAATCGCTCAGGTCAGTAAGGCAGCAGCTTGAAGAAATAAGGGAGGATTTGAAATGAGTGCAAAAGTAGGAGATGTAATTCGCGTGATTGAGGAATTCGCACCTCTGTCAATTCAGGAAAAGTGGGACAACAGCGGTCTGTGCGTAGGCTCTCCGGATGATGAAGCCGGCTCTGTGCTTCTTGCGCTTGACTGTACGCCGGAACTTGTTGACGAGGCCGTGGAATGCGGTGCGGACATGATTGTCACGCATCATCCTCTGATTTTTTCCGGATTGAAGAAGATTTCTCCGGATGACCCTGTCGGCGAGGCCGTGATAAAGGCTGTCAAGGCCGGAATTGCAGTATATGCTGCGCATACGAGTGCAGACAAGGTGCTTGCCGGTGTCAGCGGAGCGATGGCGGCGAGACTCGGTCTGGAGGATGTCGTTCCGCTGGAGGACGACGGCTGCGGACATGGACTGGGAGCCGTCGGCAATCTGCCTGCGCCGATTACGGCTGAAGAGGCCGTTGCTCTTGTAAAGGACAGGTTCCGTCTCAAGGCTCTCAGAGCGTCACGTCCTGTTGAGGGGCAGATAAGCCGTGTCGCCGTGTGCGGCGGTTCCGGCGGTTCTCTGGCAGGGGCTGCTGAGGCTTCCGGAGCCCAGCTTTATCTGAGCGGTGACATCTCTTATCACAATTTCTTTACGAAAAAGGGCTTCATGATAATGGATATTGGCCATTATGAGAGTGAGATAGAGATAGTTGACATTTTATTTTCCTTGATAAGGAAAAATTTTCCTACCTTTGCAGTTCGCATTACGCAGAATATATATAGTAACCCGATATTTTATTATTAATCGATATGGCTAAAAAGACAAAGAAAATCGAAACCCCAATTGACCAGAGGGAGACTTTCGTATCCATCCAGAAGAACTTTGCTGATTCTGACCTCAGCGTTCCGGAGAAGCTCAAGACTTTGTATGTGCTTCAGCAGGCCGACACTGCAATCGACAAGATCCTCCAGCTGAGGGGAGAGCTTCCGGTTGAGGTTGAGAACCTTGAGACAGAGATTGCGGACCTTAAGGCAAAGTCTTCTCACATAGCCGAGCAGATTGAGGAGTACAATAAGTTCATTGCAGAGAACAAGTTCAGCATTACTGACTGTGATGCCCAGATGGAGAAGTACAAGGCGCAGCTTGAGAATATCACAAACAGCCGCGAGTACGACTCCCTCAACAAGGAAATTGAGAACCAGGGTCTTCTTCGCCAGATTGCCGAGAAGCATATCGGTGAGGCCAAGGAGCGCATCTTTGACAAGAAAAATGAGCTGGAGGTAATCAAGGAAAAGATTTCCATAAGGACTGAAGACCTCAAGGCCAAGAAGGAGGAACTTGCAAACATCGTGGAATCCACTGCAAAAGATGAGGAGAAGCTCCGCGCCAACAGGGATGCCTGCGCATCCAAGATTGATGACAGGACCATGAACGCATACGACCGTATACGCAAGAGCTTCACGAACCATCTTGCTGTCGTGTCCGTCTTCAACGGTGATTCATGCGGCGGCTGCTTCAACACCATAGCTCCGCAGAGGCTTATTGACATCGCTTCAAACAGGAAGATGATCATCTGCGAACATTGCGGAAGGATTCTCGTGAACCCTGATTTCGAATAGCCGCTGCAGACTGGTATGGCTGAAGCAGGAAAGAGGCGGTCAGTCAGAGGAAAGGGAACTGCACTCAACATGGATACACTTGGGCTTGAGATGGGCAACAGACCGCCTCAGGCTCTTGATGTCGAAGAGGCGGTCCTCGGTGCCCTTCTGATAGAACCGAACTGTATTGACGAGGCTATGGACGAACTTACGTCCGGCTGTTTCTACAGTGACAAGCATAAGATGATATTCAGTGCGATGCGCTCGCTTGCAAATGAGCATGTTGCACTGGATATTCTTTCTGTTACCCAGAAGCTCAAGTCTGAGGGAAATCTGGAGGCGGTCGGGGGAACCGTGGCCCTCGTGCAGCTTTCCCAGAAGATTGGTGCGGCTGCGCATATCGAGTATTATATCAGAATACTGAAGCAGAAGTGCATACAGCGTGAGCTGATAACAGCCTCATACGAGATTCTGAAAAGTTCCTATGACGAGTCTGTCAATGTCGACGATCTCATAGACCAGGCCCAGACAAAAGTCTTTGCCGCAATCCAGAACAATGTCAAAAGGGATGTGCAGGAAATCGGCAAGGTCATCAATGAGGCCTTGGAAGACATACAGCGTCTTCAGAAATCGTCAGGACTCAGCGGTGTCCCTTCCGGCTTTCCTTCTTTGGACAAGATAACCCAGGGATGGCAGTCCTCTGACCTTATTATACTTGCCGCACGTCCTTCCGTCGGAAAGACGGCCTTTGTGCTTAACCTCGCCAGAAATGCCGCAGTTGACTTCAATATGCCGGTGGCTTTCTTCTCTCTTGAAATGCCATCCATACAGCTGGCAAAGCGTATGATGGTGTCTGAGACGAGGCTTAATGCCGACAAATTCAGGGGAGGTGAGGCTATCCGTGACTGGGAATGGGAACAGCTTGACATTCAGCTGAAAAGACTGGTGAAGGCTCCTATTTATATTGATGACACTCCTTCTCTTCCTGTAATGGAATTCCGTTCCAAGGTAAAGAAACTCGTGAAGCAGAAAGGAGTAAGGCTCATCGTGGTCGACTATCTGCAGCTTATGCAGGGACCGTCTGAGCTTCGCGGAATGCGTGAGCAGGAGGTGGCTGCAATATCAAGGACTCTTAAGGCTACGGCAAAAGAGATGAATGTTCCGATTATTGCCCTGTCGCAGCTTTCCAGGCAGTCAGAGAACAGGCAGGGCAGCAACAGGCGTCCTCAGCTGAGCGACTTGCGTGAGTCCGGTTCAATTGAGCAGGATGCCGACATGGTAGTGTTCATACACCGTTATGACTATCAGGGACTTTCTGACAATCCGGATGATGTCGGACGTACTCAGATCATAATTGCCAAGCACAGAAACGGTGCTATTGCGGATATTGACATGAAATTCCGTGCCGATGAGGTTCGTTTTGTCGATGAGTCGGAAAGCCTTGTGAATCAGGCGGAAATGCAGCCCGTAGGCTCGGCCATGAATGATGACGACATATATCCTGCCGGAAGTTCTCCAGTACCTTCCGGTCCTCCTGACGAGTTTGGCCCGAATGGTGAATGGTGATTCTCTCAAAAGGAGGACATCAATTATGAGTACTATGGGATTTTTACTGAAAACAGGCATCGCTGCAGCAATTCTTGCATTTGCTTCAGTATCCTTGTATGCGCAGGATAATGCCGGGGGCGGTTATGGCACTGCCTGTGTACCGGTAAGGACAGACTCTGGGGACGGACTGGCCTTTGAGGCCGGTGAAAGGATGACATTTACAGTCCACTATAAATGGGGAGCAATCAACTCAGATGTCGGCACCGGAACCGTCAGCCTGGATACAGTCCGCTTCAACGGCCACAAGGCTTTCTGCTGTACTGTGCATGGACAGACAAGCCGTCTCTACGACTTGTTTTTCAAGGTAAGGGAGGACTTCCGGTCATGGTTTGCCTGTGACGGACTTCGGCCTCTCAAATTTACGAGGGACACCCAGGAGGGGTCTTATAAGGCGCAGAACACCTATATGTATGACTGGAATGCGGCGGAGCCTCATATCAAGGCAGATGTGTATTCCACGAGCTCAGGCAGCAGGACATTGGAAATACCGCTTACCAGGTGTACGTTTGACCTGCCGGCGCTTTTCTTTTTTGCCAGGAACATTGACATGGACAGGGTTGTGCAGGGGAAAAGATATCCCATGACCTTTGTTATTGACGATGACATATATAATGTATACTTCATATTCCTCGGCAGGGAAAGCAGGAAGGTCAAGGGACTCGGAACTGTGAGGACAATGAAGTTCGCTGCAAAATTGCTTGCAGGTGAGGTGTTTACGGGTGAGGAGGACATGCTTGTGTGGATATCTGATGACGAAAACCGTGTTCCGGTATATTTCGAGGCCCCAATTCTTGTCGGAACGGCTTCGGGACGCCTGAGCGGTTATGAGGGACTGAAATATCCTTTCTCATCACTTTCGGGAAACAAAAAATGATTTTACAGAACTTATTTATATGAAAGGCAAAGATGAAATTGAGCATGACGGAATAATTGCCGAGGTTACCCCCGAGTATATTTCTGTGGAGATTGTGGCTTCTTCAGCCTGTTCCTCATGCCATGCAAAAAGCCTGTGCGGCATGTCGGAAGATGAGCGAAAGGTGCTTACGCTTCCTGCCGACCCTTATTCCGAATGGGCGCCCGGAGACCGGGTGCGGGTCTGCACCAAAAAGAGCATGGGACTTAAGGCCGTATGGATATCTTATGTGGTTCCTTTGGCAATTTTAATGATTTTAATATTATCTTTGTCGCCCGTTATCGATAACGAGCCTCTGAGGGGGCTTGTTGCCATAGCCGGTGTGGCTGTATACTATCTGCTGATCTGGATTTTCAGAGACAGGCTGGAGGATGAGTTTGTCTTCTATATAAAGGAGAAGTGATGCGGCCTACGGAAAACGCCCGAAATAATAACTAAATTATAACTGTAATGATACAAACGATTATCTGGACTATTGCAATCCTTACGCTCCTCGGCGTTGTGCTTGCGGTGGTTCTCTATCTTGTTGCCAAAAAGTTCAAGGTGGAGGAAGACCCGAGGATAGACGAGGTCGAGAAGGTGTTGCCCGGTGCCAACTGCGGAGGCTGCGGACATGCAGGCTGCCGCGCATTTGCACAGTCGTGCGTCGAAGCATCTGATCTGGACAAGAATTTCTGTCCTGTGGGAGGCAATGACGTAATGCAGAAAGTTGCCGCGGTACTCGGACTTGAAGTTGCCGTGAAAGAACCTATGACAGCCGTGGTGCGCTGCAACGGAACATGTGAGAACCGTCCGCGTACAAATGAGTACGGCGGATATGCGTCATGCCGTGTGAAGGCAGCCCTCTACAGCGGGGACACAGGCTGCTCTTTCGGCTGCCTTGGCTGCGGGGACTGTGTGGCAGCATGTCAGTTCGGTGCCATTTCGATGGATTCCGCAACGGGACTTCCTGTCGTGGATGAAGAGAAGTGTACAGCCTGCGGAGCCTGTGTGAAGGCCTGTCCGAAGGCTATCATTGAATTGCGCAACAAAGGACGCCGCAACATGCGTGTATTTGTTTCATGTGTCAACCGTGACAAGGGTGCAGTTGCCCGCAAGGCTTGCTCGGCCGCGTGCATAGGCTGCGGCAAATGTGCCAAGGTCTGCCCGTTCGGTGCAATTACTGTCGAAAACAATCTCGCCTACATTGATTTCACAAAATGCAAGCTCTGCAAAAAATGTGTGGCGGAATGTCCTACCGGCGCGATACATGCCGTGAATTTTCCTGTAGTCAATAAACCTGCGGCTCCTGCCACGGCTCCGGCAAAGGAAGCGATGCCTGCAGAACAGCCTAAAGCAAAGGAGGAATAGAACCATGAAAACATTTTCAATCGGCGGAATACATCCGTCAGACAGCAAGATTTCAAAGGACTGCAAGATTGAGGTGCTTCCTCTTCCTTCGAAGGTGTTCATCTCCATGGCCCAGCACCTTGGCGCTCCGGCCACTCCTGTAGTAAAGGCCGGTGACAAAGTAAAGGCCGGACAGATTATTGCAGAGCCGGCAGGATTCATATCTGCGTATGTGCATTCTTCCGTTTCAGGAACAGTGAAGTCAGTCGGTCCGCGCAAAGACATTGCCGGAAACAACATGACCCATATTGAGATCGATGTTGAGGGAGACGAGTGGGCAGAAGGAATAGATCTTTCCGATACCCTTGTTACTGCGATACCTGAAGACGTTAAGGGCATATTGGAAAAGATAAAGCTCAACGGTGTCGTTGGACTCGGAGGTGCAACCTTCCCTGCGCACGTGAAGCTTTGTCCTCCTCCGGGCAAAAAGGCGGAGTGCCTTATTCTTAATGGTGCCGAGTGTGAGCCTTATCTTACATCAGACTACCGCATAATGCTTGAAAGAAGCCGTGAGATTGTTGTCGGTGCGGCTGTCATGAAGCATGTGCTCGGCGGATGCAGGACTGTCATCGGAATAGAAGAGAACAAGCCAGAGGCCATACGCGTGATGTCTGAGGCTGTTGCCCAGCTGCAGAAGTCGGAGAAAGGGTATGACGGAATCAGCGTGATGCCTCTCAAGAAGAAATATCCTCAGGGAGGTGAAAAACAGCTGATTGACGCAGTTATGGGACGCCAGGTCAAGTCAATGGGACTTCCTATTGATGTCGGTGCGGTTGTACAGAATGTCGCCACGGCTCTCGCTGTGTATGAGGCCGTACAGAAAAATATGCCGCTTGTCACCAATGTGCTGACTGTGACAGGAGACTGCCTCCCTAAAGAATCCCAGCACAATTATAAATTCCGCATAGGCATGCCTTTGTCTTATGTGGCCGAGTGTGCAGGCGGGGTGCCTGAGAAGGCTGCGAAGGTAATCAGCGGAGGCCCTATGATGGGAAAGGCTGTCGCGAATCTTGATGCTGCCGCTGTGAAGGGCTCTTCGTCTCTTCTGTATCTTACTGCAGAGCAGACAGTCCGCCAGGCAGAGACAGCATGCATACGCTGCGGCAAGTGTGCTGATGCATGTCCTATGGGACTGGAGCCGTTCCTGCTCAACAAGTATGCCCGCAACGGCATGTATGATGAGCTTGAGGCCAATGCTGTGCATGACTGCATAGAGTGCGGCTGCTGCCTTTACAGCTGTCCTGCCCATATTCCGCTCCTGGATGTAATCCGTATTGCCAAGGGAGATGTGATAAAGATAATCAGAGGAAGGGCCGCTGCTGCCGCTCCAAAGAAATAATAATGAATTAACAACTGAACAAGATGAATAAACTTTTGGTTTCACCGTCTCCGCATCTTCACGCAAAGACTTCAACAACGTCTCTTATGCGTGACGTGGTGATCGCACTGGTTCCGGCAGTGGTTGTCTCTGTGCTTTTCTACGGATGGTCAGAGCTCCTCATCCTTGGTGTGAGCGTTGCTTCATGCGTGCTGCTGGAATACCTTATTACAAAATATCTGCTTGACCGTCCATGCACTGTCTGTGAC
>CAMWUW010000047.1 GCA_947177525.1 uncultured Bacteroidales bacterium
GTCCTGTACTGCCAGAGCTTGTCTGTTGCACTTGCCGAAGACAGTTTCACATCCTTCACATTATCGCCCGGAGTAAGGACAGCCGCACCGGCACCGTCACCGAATAGCACGCATGTCCTTCTGTCAGTCCAGTCAGTCATCCTTGTCGGCTCCTCGGCACAGACTATCAGTACATTCTTCACCTTGCCCGCCTTGTAATGAGATTCAGCAATGTCCAATGCGTAGATAAAGCCGGCACATGCACAATTGATATCAAGGCACGGACATGTTGCGCCTATGCCTCCCTGGATTATACAGCTGAGCTGTGGGGTTATATATTCGTTGACGACATTCGAACAAATTATGAAGTCAAGTTCGGCAGCTGAAATGCCGGCATTTTCAAGAGCCTTGTTTGCAGCTCCGATTGCCATGTCCTCAAGCTTTTCGTCAGAAATCACATGTCTGCTCCTGACTCCGGTCCTGGTGGTAATCCACTCGTCGCTTGTATCAAGGAATTCAGACAGCATGTCATTTGTAACCACTTTTTTGGGAAGCACACTTCCCGTTCCTGCAATTTTCATTTTATATACATTGTTTATTCGTCTCACGCAAAATTACAGGCACATCCTGTCACAATAAAATTAATGTGGCGAGCTGACGAGTTTAGTTGGCGGAAAGCCTCCGGAAAAACCTGGAACGTGGCGAGTTTTTGGTATTTGTGGCAAAATTTCCTACATTTGCAATTGCTAAAACTTAAAGTCTGATGTCTCTTAACGCAAATCTGCCAAGCTACCTGCTTGGGAAATATCAGCTTACCGGTACAGTGACATTCTCTGTACTGTTTGCCCTCGTATTCCTTAATATCTATATACCATTCTCGGACACGGCGTGGTTCGGATTCAGCGATTCCGTGATGTCTGTCCTCACGCTGCTGTTCTGTTCGGCGGCAATAGGACTGCTCATAGCAAGCCGGGTGCTGATGTACAAGTCCAAAAAATATTTCCAAATGAAATACTGGGCATACGTGCTATGGTGTATAGCGGAAATCGCATCCATCTGCGGATTCTACACATGGCTCACTGTCGACATCACTTCACCTGAAAATGCGGAGCCCCTCAAAATCTTCGGTAAGGCCTTCCTCTACGGAACCATCGCCCTTCTCGTACCTTACATCATATCGGCGATGTATTTTGCCATAATCGACAAGAACAAGACCATCAGCCTGATGAGCTATGAAAACGTGGTGACGGACGAGACCTCCAAGGCGGACACGCCACTTCAGAAGATAACCCTGTTTGACAACAGCGGCTCGCTGAAGCTTTCGCTCAGTCCGGAAAACCTCTACTATATCGAATCTGACGACAACTATATAAAAGTATGGTATACGGACAGCAGGGGGGAACTGAAGCAATATATGCTCAGATGCCGTCTCAAGACTGTTGAGGAAAGCTTCAAGGGAAGCGACCTGGTGCGCTGCAACCGTAAATATATAGTGAACATCAAAAAGGTAAGGCTGCTGCACAAAGAAAGCGAAGGATATGTACTCGACCTTGACAACGAGTCAATACCTCCGCTTCCTGTAACCAAGACTTATACTGACACGGTACTCAGCCACTTCACAGACCAGAGTCCTCTGCTGGAACCGATAGATTAGACATCGGGATTAAGCCGTCCGGGCTACTCCTCTGTCTCACATCCTGTAAAAAAGAAATCACTGCGGGCCTTCTCCTGTGTGAAGCAGAAATATGTCATCTCACAGGTTGAGCATATTTTGCCGTCATGAGAAAGAGATGCATCTATCACGGCAAAATTGCGTTTCATTTCCCGTATTCTTCCACGTATTTCAATCTGCACGCCGTCACCCGTAGGAACAGGATTGCGATATTTCATTGCAAGATTCACGGTCATGCCTGAAGTCTGCAGCTTGCGGTTGACAATCCATCCGCCGAGCTCGTCCATAAGCGTAGCCTGAATTCCGCCGTGCAATGTCTTGAGCCACCCCTGGTAATTGTCAGATGCATTCCAGAAACAGACGATGTCATCACCGTCCTCATAGAATTCCATCTTAAGTCCGCACGGATTCCCGGGACAGCAGGCAAAGCAATTGTAGCCCTGCTCCTCAAGACCGATATAGGGATTCCTTATCTTCTTCATGGCTACTCGGCGGCCTTAAGTCTCTCTGCATTTTCCGCAATCTGCAGCTGGTCAAGCACATCCTGAATGTCTCCGTCCATGAAGACAGGCAGATTATACATTGTATAATTTATGCGGTGGTCGGTGACACGCGACTGCGGATAATTATATGTACGGATTTTCGCCGAACGGTCTCCTGTCGACACCATGGTCTTCCTCTTGGCGGAAATCTCATTGAGATACTTCTCGTACTCCATGTTGTACAGACGTGTACGCAACTCTGCGAGAGCCTTGTCAAAGTTCTTCAGCTGGGACTTCTCGTCCTGGCACTGGACCACGATACCTGAAGGGATATGTGTAAGGCGTATCGCCGAGTAAGTCGTATTGACAGACTGTCCTCCAGGTCCGGAAGAACAGAATGTATCCTTACGTATATCATTCATGTTCAGCTCAATGTCAAACTCGTCAGCCTCAGGAAGTACAGCAACGGAAGCTGCTGAGGTATGTACGCGTCCCTGTGTCTCTGTCTGCGGCACACGCTGCACGCGATGTACCCCTGATTCATACTTAAGCACTCCATAGACACCGTCACCGCTCACCTTCAGGATGATTTCCTTGAATCCTCCGGCGGCACCTTCAGACTGGCCCGTAACCTCGCACTTCCAGCCCCTGCGCTCGAAATACTTGGAATACATACGGAAAAGGTCGCCGGCAAATATGGCAGCCTCATCTCCTCCTGAACCTCCGCGGATTTCCACAATGGCATTCTTGCTGTCCTGAGGATCGGCAGGAATGAGCAGAAGGCGTATGTTCTGCTCCATCTCCGGAAGCTTAGGCTCAATCTCGGCAATCTCCTCCTTGGCCATTTCCCTCAGGTCCTCATCTTTCTCATTGGCGATGATGTCCTTGGCCATCTCATAGTCAGTGACCATCTTGCGGTATTCATTTCCCGCCTCTATTATAGGTGCAAGCTCCTTGTATTCTTTGTTGAGCTGCACGAATTTCTTCATGTCGGAGATTACATCGGGGTCAGAAAGCTGCGCCTGCAGCGACTCGAATTTATCCCTGAGGCCCAAGACCTTCTCCAAAAGTGAATGTTCTGCCATATTTTATATTATTTTATTTCAAAAACTGCTCAGTCTATCTTCTTTATCCAGCATCGCCTTCTCAGCCAGAGCTCACTGCTGTAGCGTTCCCAGACATTGACAGCCGTGTTCGTCTCTATCTGCGGATTGGCAATGGCCCATACTGAGCCACAGGCCTTGAACTGTTCTGCCATAATTCCATGGAAAACAGACGAAATGCCCGTCTTCTGCCACTTAGGGGCGGCGCCGTTCAGAAGAAGATCAATGTTGCGGTAATCCTTCCTGGCCTTCAGCACATGATACCATCCGAACGGAAAAAGGCTTCCGCGGGCCTTCTTCATGGCTTCCGAGAGACTGACCATTGCGATACCGAATGCGGCAACGTCATCATTCTCATCCATAAGCACACAGCATAGGCGCCTGTCAAGCATTCCGAGTATATTGCCTATTTCCTCCTCAATCTCCGCGTCCGTGAACGGGACAAAGTTATAGACATGCCCGTCAAACGCATCGTTATATGCCCGGAAGAACTTGCGGAAATATCTCCTGTCCTTTTTGAGGACATCAAAATCAGCCGCATGTATCTTATATCTGTCCATCATCCTGGAGGCTATGCTCTTCATTTTCTCATCCACGCCCTGCCCTGCCGGCATCCTGTACTGCACCCAGTCGCATTCCTTCACAAACCCGAGGCTTTCGACCAGATCCACATAATATGGATAATTATACAGGCATGAAAAAGGAGCCACCTTGTCAAAACCGTCGACAAGCATTCCCTGGCGCCCCATTGTCGTATACTGGAGAGGGCCGTGTATCTCATCCATCCCGTTCTCCTTCGCCCAGGCTTCGGCTGCACCCAAAAGCAGGCGTGCAACCTCAATGTCATTGACAAGGTCAAACCATCCGAACCTCACCCTTCTGGTTCCGTACCTTTCATTATAGCGGGGATTTATGATTGCGCATATCCTTCCCGCCACCTTTCCTCCGCCGTCTTCGGCAAGCCACATTTTTCTTGTACAATATTCCAGCGACGCCGAATGCATAAGTTCATGTTCCTGTCCGCTATGCAGAGGAGGGACATAGCATCCGCATCCCTTGTACAATTCATCCGGAAACTTTATGAAACGCCTGAGATCTCTCCGCGTCACCACTTCCTTCACTGTGTATGTATTCATTCTGCTGCAATTTTTAACACCTGCACCTACGCACAAATCATATACAACAAAGTGCAAAAATACGAAAAAAGATTGAATTTTAGCCCCAACGGCAACAATAGGCTACTTTTGGACAGCCTCCATATCTGCCGGAGTCTGACATTTTGTCATCAGATGCTGTATGGCAGCCTGTGCGCATATACAGCCGAACACAGCCGGCATATATGAAATCGTGCCGACCTGGGACTTCTTGTTGCGGTCCTCACATGCCACGATGGATTTTCTTTCCGGCAGTTCTTCCGAGAACACAGCCTTGAATCCCCTGCTTATGCCAAGATGCCTGAGCCGCTTGCGCACTATATAGGCCAGGGGACAATTGAACGATTTAGAGATATCCGCAATGCGTACTTTTGTAGCATCGAATTTAGCTCCGGCCCCCATTGAGGACACAAGCGGTATCCGGCTGTCCATACAGTATTTTATAAGTGACAGCTTCGGGGCAAGGGTATCGATTGCATCCACAAGAAAATCAATCTTATATCTTCCCAAAAGGTCTGCGACATTGTCCGGCTCCAGATAGGCATCGACAACAGTAAGGTCAATTCCCGGGTTTATGTCCCTCAGCCTCGCCGCCAGAACTTCGCATTTCGGAAGTCCGACAGTAGAGTCAAGGGCAAGAAGCTGGCGGTTCTTGTTGGAAACCGAAACATCATCGCTGTCCAGGAGAATCATGCGGCCTATTCCTGCCCGGGCAATCATCTCAGCCGCATAGCCTCCAACACCTCCCACTCCGATAACGGCGACAGTACTCAAGCCGAAATGCCCGAGCACCTCCTCCCCGACAAGCATGCAGGTCCTTTCCTGCCATGAAGGTACAGCCATACTACAATCCCTTTTCCTTGGCCTCGTCCCAGATGGCATCCATCTCGGCAAGGGTCATGTCCTTCAGGTCCCGTCCCTGTCTTATGGTATGTTCTTCAAGATAGGTGAAACGGCGCTTGAATTTTGCACATGTGCGCTCAAGGGCCGTATCCGGATTGAGTCCATACAGACGTGCGGCATTCACGACGGCAAAAAGATAATCGCCAAGCTCGCCCTCAGCCCTGACGTATGCGTCCTGCCTTTCCTGCTCAGAAGCAGCCGCAGCCATTGCATCCAGCTCTGCCTGATACTCGTCCATCTCCTCCCGGACCTTGTCCCATACCTGTTCCTTCTTCTCCCAGTCAAAGCCCACCCCACGGGCCTTGTCCTGCATCCTGTAGGCCTTCAGGAGCGGCGGCAGCGTATCCGGAACTCCGGAAAGGACCCTCTTGTTGCCGTCTTTCTCCTTCGTCTTCAGCATCTCCCACTGACGGACCACATCCTCCGAGCTGCTCACCTCCGATGCAGCAAACACATGCGGATGACGGTAAATCAGCTTGTCGCAAAGGAAATTTATCACATCCACGACATCGAAGTGCTGCTTCTCCTCCCCTATCTTGGCATAGAAAAGCACATGCAGGAGCACGTCTCCCAGTTCCTTGGAAAGCTCGTGTTCCTCACCCTTCAGGATGGCGTCGCTCAATTCGTACGTTTCTTCTATCGTCTGGGGCCGCAGGGACTCATTGGTCTGCTTGCGGTCCCATGGGCACTTCTCCCTGAGTTCATCAAGTATGTCGAGAATTCTTCCGAATGCCTCAAGTTTTTCCTGTCTTGTATGCATATCTGCCATTATTGTCATTTCTTGAAAAATCGCTGTCCGGAATGCGGCAATCCGCACCTCCTGCCGAAAGCGTGGCAAAATTAAGAAAAAATCCTATCTTTGGGGCTTCAATCACATATTATATGCTAAAAGAGATACATTATACCACGGCAGAAGAAGCCGTAAAGGTCGTAAAATCAGGGGACCATGTGCATCTGAGCAGCGTTGCAAGCGCACCGAGACTTCTTATTGACGCTCTATGCGAAAGAGGAGAAAAGGGAGAGCTGCAGAATGTGTACATACACCACCTTCACACGGAAGGCCCGGCTCCGTATGCAGACAGCAAGTTTGACGGAATATTCTTTCACCAGGGCTTTTTCATCGGGGCAAATGTCCGAAAGGGAGTGCAGAGCGGCTATGCCGACTACATTCCGGTATTCCTGAGCGAGACACAGAGACTGTACCGGTGCGGGGCACTGAAGTGCGATGTGGCGATGATACAGGTCTGCCCTCCGGACAAGCATGGCTTCGTTTCGCTCGGAACATCCGTAGACGCGACCCTTGCCGCAATTGAATGTGCAAAGACGGTCATCGCGGTCGTGAATCCGAATGTGCCGAGGGCATGGGGACAGGCAATGATACCGATGGACATGATTGACATTTTCGTGGAAGGAGACACCCCTCTCGAGCCGGCACATTTCAGCGAACCCAATGAGACTGAGATTGCCATCGGAAAGCATTGCGCAAATCTCATAGAAGACGGAGCCTGCCTGCAGATGGGAATCGGAGCGATACCTAATGCCGTCCTTGCCCAGCTCGGAGGACACAGGCATCTTGGCATACATACGGAAATGTTTGCCGACGGAGTCCTCGGGCTTGTTGAGAAAGGAGTGATAGACGGCTCCAATAAGGTGACCGACAAAGGAAAGCTCGTGTCTACATTTCTCATGGGCTCTCAGAAAGTCTATGATTTCATTGACGACAACCCGATGGTTTCCATGATGGACGTCGGATATACCAATGACCCGTACATAATCTCGCAGAACCCGAAGATGACTGCCATCAACTCTGCCGTACAGATTGACCTTACGGGACAGGTCTGCGCGGATTCAATCGGAACCAAGTTCTATTCGGGAGTCGGCGGCCAGGTTGACTTCGTGTACGGAGCCTCACTTTCCAAAGGAGGAAAGGCAATAATCGCAATGCCTTCATGCACAAACAAGGGCGGAAGCAAGATTGCCCCGACAATCATAAACGGAGGCGGAGTGGTGACTACCAGACCCCATGTGCACTATGTTGTCACGGAATTCGGTGCAGTGGACCTCTACGGACGCTCAATGCAGGAACGCGCACGTCTTCTTACAAGCATTGCCCATCCGGACCACAGGGAAGAACTGGAAAAGGCGGCATTCGAACGTTTCGGGCCGCATTACCACAGAGTCCTCATCTGATGTTCCAGAATTGACGAACCCCGGAAGCTTCCGTACCGCTTCCGGGGTTCATGCAAAATATATCCTCTGTCCTTATTTCTTCCCTTTTGCCCTGCGGCGTGCCGTCAGTTCCCGCTGGAATTCACGTGCATTACGGCAATGCTCCCCGTATGTCACGGCAAAGCGGTGCGTCCCGTCAAAGTCCGGACTCGCGCAGAAATAGATGTAGCCATGTTCGTCAGGATTGAGCACAGCATCAACACAGGCCTTCGGAGGCACATTGATAGGTGCGGGAGGAAGCCCTGCATATTTATAGGTATTGTACGGCGAGTCAATCTCAAGATGCTTGCGCAGGACACGGTCAAGCTTATAGTCATGACAGTAGCATACCGTCGGGTCCGCCTGCAGCTTCATCCCGCGCCTCAGGCGGTTGAGATACACTCCGGCTATGACAGGGTATTCCGCGGCCTTAAGGGTCTCACCGCTTACGATAGACGCCATCACTGACACCTCAAGCCTGGAAAGTCCCTGTTTTTCTGCCTTGGCGACACGTCCCTGCGTCCAGAATGCGTCATATTCCTTCTTGAACCGGTCGAATATATCCTCAACCGAAGCCGTCCACCACATCTCATACGTATCCGGGAGTATCATTGCAAAAACGTTGTCAGGAGTGAAGCCGTACCCGGACAGGAAAGCTTCGTCCTCAAGAGCAGCAGCCACAGAAGCTGAATCCGCCATCATCTGCAGCGAAATCTTTTTCGCCAAAGTCCCCTTGCTCCTTATCGTGCCGGAAAGCGTGAGAGCCTGCGGAGTCTGCCATCCGAAAACAAGCATGCGTGCCACATATATGCTTGTGGCAGACGGTCCGATGACGTATCTGCCCGGCTTCATGCCATTTTCCGCATCCAATTTCCTGAAGCAGCGCGCAAGACTCCGCGGGCGCAATGTACCGGCTCCGGCATCAAGCGAATCCAACACCTCCGCAGCGGTCATTTCCGGATAGACATAAAGCACATAATCCTTTGAGAAATTAGGGCTTTTGTTGTCACTTACATACCTCCCTGCGACAAAGCCGCCCACAGCAGCAAGCACTCCCAAAAAGAAAATGCACAAGGATATTTTAGCTTTCTTACTCATATTTATTTTCATATTATTTTCCGCGCTTCCTCAGCACCACAACTTCACCGTCCCCCGGAACATAATCCGAAGCCCAGCCGTTCATCTTATAAAGCGATTCCAGCCTCACTGCAAACCGCTGCGCAACATCGCGCATATTGACTTCACCTTCAACAACATATTTGTCAAGGCCATAGGGAGCCTCCTTCTTCTTGGCCTGAATATACACGACAGTCCCCGGAAGCAGGGCGCAATCAGAAGACAGGTCATTGAACTTCAGGATTTCGCGAAGGAAAAGGCCATAGCATTTGGCAATGCTTGCATAAGTCTCACCTTCGGAGGCATAGACAAAAGGCACTCCGTTCCTGGAATACATCTGGCGCGAAAGCGCAAAACGGAAGACCTCGCTCTGCTCTTTTGTAAGAGGCTTTGGCTCCTCTATCCGGCCCGGAGACTGCGGCAAAGACGTATTCTCCGCCGTCTTGCCTTCTCCCTTTGCGTGCTTTCTTGCCGCACGCCTCGCTTCCTTCCGAGCGTCCCTGACAGACTGCCTTGCAGCATCAGCAGCCCCTTCATTTTTACCGGCCGAAGACACCCAGCCGGCAGCCTTACGGTCAAATTCATAAAGCCTGTGCTCCTCAATCAGCCTTATAAGCTTTTCCGGATAGGCAGGATCCGTGGCATAACCTGCCTTGCGGAGCCCGTATGCCCAACCCTTGTAGTCCGTGACAGAGATGTCGAACAGGAATTTATACCTGTCCCTGTAGCGCAGAAAATCCGAATGGTCCTTGAAAGATTCTTCCGGAGAATCATATTTACGGAAGCATTCGCCTCTCCTGTCATCGTCATGATAGACCTTGACACCGGTCCAGTTATGGCATTTAATGCCGAAATGATTGTTGCTCTTGAGCGCAAGCTCAGACTGTCCGTAGCGCGATTCAAGCAGCCCCTGTGCAAGCGTTATGCTTGCCGGAACTCCGCTGCGGTACATCTCGGACACAGCCAGCGGTGCATACCTTTCTATATATGACTGCTGAGGAGTCTTGCCGGACCCGTGCAGGTCCGCCGCACAAAATACTGCAGCAACAGCCGCAGCCGCGATTCTTATCAGGTTCTTCATTTTCATAACATCAAGTCACCGGCTTCCCGCACGGGCGTCACACCACCGGTCAGCAGACCGTATATACCGCAACAGCCCCTCATGAAAAGCCGTAATTTGCAAATATAGCCATTTTATTCCGAAATCCGCACAGGCACGCGCACAGCCAATACTTTGGCAAAAACACAAAGGCTCCCAATCCCTCTTTCATATTGGTCCAAAAGCCGCCGTCATCCTTCAGAATTTAACCTTTTTGCCGAATATTTGCAATAAAAAGCCATTAATTCTGCCTATAATCATTCATTTTACATCAAATATTCCCAATTCACTAACAAATCACATTTATTTTATTATCTTTACGAAAGATTGTTTCACAACAAACAATACAACTAATTTATAACCAAATTTTCTTTTTATGTTAAAATCAACATTGTCATCAATGTTTAGTGGATTCTCGGCGCTTGTCCTGAGCGTCGCACTATGCATTACGATGCCTTCCCTTGCATTAGCACAAAACACTGCCGGGGGGGGGAATGAAGTCCGTGGAACCATAACTGATGACGCAGGTCCGGTTATCGGCGCATCTGTTATGGTAAAAGGTACCACGAACGGCAACACAACAGACCTGGACGGAGTTTTCACACTTTCAGGTTTGA
Source organism: uncultured Bacteroidales bacterium (assembly GCA_947177525.1). Lineage (GTDB taxonomy): Bacteria > Bacteroidota > Bacteroidia > Bacteroidales > UBA932 > Cryptobacteroides. Next base: position 10,334 of record CAMWUW010000047.1, read on the forward strand.
AATACAATGACGTGCTTGTCATTTCCATGATCGGATACGACACGCAGGAAATCGTTTATACCGGCCAGAATAATCTGGACATTTTCCTCCAGATGTCAAACGAGTATCTGGATGGAGTCGTCGTGACGGCTCTCGGCATCAAACGTTCCGAGAAGGCTCTGAGCTATAACGTACAGCAGGTCAAGGCAGATGCGATCATGAACGTCAGAGATGCAAACTTCATTTCATCTCTCAACGGAAAGGTCGCCGGTGTCACCATCAATTCCGCAACTTCCGCCGGAGGTGCTTCACGTGTCGTCATGCGCGGTGTAAAGTCAATCAAATCTTCAAACCTTGCACTGTATGTAATCGACGGTATTCCTATGTACAACGGCCTTGAAGGAGGCGATGGAGACAGCGTGTTCTCGTCACAGCCGGGCACTGACGGCGTAGCCGACATAAACCCGGACGACATAGAATCCATCACGATGCTTACCGGTCCTTCTGCTGCCGCACTTTACGGAAACGCAGCCGCAGCCGGTGTTGTCCTTATTACCACAAAGAAAGGCAAGGCCGGAAAAGTGCAGCTTACATACTCGAACAACACCACATTTTCAACAGCCTACATGATGCCGCAGACACAGAGCCGCTACGGCAACCTGCCAAACGTCATGAACAGCTGGGGAGATCCCATCGAGAGCAACTATGACCCGCGTGATTTCTTCCGTACAGGTGTGAATGAAATGAACACATTGTCGCTCACAGCCGGAAATGACAGAAACCAGACATACATTTCCGCTGCAAGCACCAATGCCACCAACATCCTTCCCAACAGCGGCTACTCCCGCTACAACTTCACGCTCCGCAACACGACATCGTTCCTGAAAGACAAGATGACCCTCGACATCGGAGCCAATTATATTCTCCAGAACGACAAGAACATGATGGCACAGGGTTTCTATTATAACCCGCTTCCTGCCCTCTACCGTTTCCCGCGCAGCGAGAATTTCGATGACGTGCGCCTGTATGAGCGTTATAATCCTCTATACGGAATCAACGAAGAATTCTGGCCATACGGCGGCAAGTCCGAGGGACTTGCAAACCCTTATTGGATTCAGAACCGCCAGGTACGCGAGAACAGCAAGACACGCTATATGATCAATGCGTCTCTAAAATATCAGATTCTCGACTGGCTTGATATAGCCGGACGTGTAAAGGTTGACAATTACAGCAACAGATTCACACGCAAGGAATATGCAAACACAGGTGACCCGGCTCTTGGAGCAGGCAAAGGCGGATATATGGATTTGAAATCCGACTACAAGAATACATACGCTGATGTAATCGCCACAGTCAACAAGGTTTGGGAAGACGTGTCACTGCATATCAACTTCGGCGCTTCCATCAATGACAGCAGCTACGAAAACATCGGTTATGAAGGAGGGCTCAGGGAATACAACTTCTTTGCTGTACACAATATAGATTTCAACAAATCGTGGAAAGCAAAACAGAGCGGATGGCACGATCAGGCACAGGCAATCTTCGCTTCTGCCGAAATAGGTTTCAAAGACATGCTCTATCTGACCGTGACAGGCCGTAACGACTGGGATTCAAGACTTGCATATTCCAAATACAAGTCATTCTTCTATCCGTCCGTCGGACTTTCTGCCGTAATTTCCAACATGTTCAACGCACCGAAATGGCTGTCACTGCTTAAGGTACGCGCATCCTATACTGAGGTCGGCAATCCATACGACAGATTCATGACCACAATCACATATCCTTACAACGAGCAGAGCGCATCCTGGTCTACATCGACTACCTATCCGAACCTGGATCTGAAGCCGGAGAGGACCAAGTCATGGGAAGTCGGATTTGACGCCAACTTCTTCAATTCACTGAGCATGGGTCTGACATACTACCGGTCAAACACCTTCAACCAGACATTCGATGCCACTCTGCCGCAGTCCTCAGGATATACGAGCATTCCTATCCAGAGCGGAAACATCCTCAATGAAGGTGTAGAAATGTCTCTCGGCTATGACAATACATGGGGAGATTTTTCTTTCGGGGCACATTACACCCTGACATGGAACCGCAACGAGGTCATCAGACTTGCAGACGGTGTCATCAACCCGTACACCAACGAGCCTATCGACATGAAAGAGCTCTCGGTTTGCAGCTATGGTCCTCTTGACGCACAGCTGATTCTCAAACCAGGAGGTTCCATGGGAGACGTCTATGCATACAAGTTCCTTGCAAGAGACAAGAACGGCTACATCGCCAATGACCTGAAGACCGAGACCGTAGGCACGGCCGACAAAGTCCTCCTCGGCTCAATTCTTCCTAAAAGCAACATGGGACTCACCCTCAACGCAGGATGGAAAGGCCTGAATCTGGGAGTAACATTCAATGCACGCCTCGGAGGTATTGCAATGAGCGCCACCCAGTCACTGCTGAATGCTTCCGGCGTAAGTGAGGAAAGTGCTGTCGCACGTGACAATGGCGGCATTCCGATCAATGGCACCATGGCTGATGCACAGAAATATTATGAGACAATCAACGGTGCGGCTTATTATTACACATACAGCGCAACCAATGTGCGCCTCGGAGAAGTATCCCTTAATTATACATTCCCTCGCAAATGGTTCAAAGACAAGATGGGCCTGACTCTCGGTCTGGTCGGAAAGAATCTTGCCATGATTTATTGCAAGGCTCCATTCGACCCTGAACTGACTACTGCAGCCGGTTCAAACTATTACCAAGGTTTTGATGCCTATATGCTTCCAAGCACAAGGAACTGGGGATTTAATGTAAAATTACAATTCTAAATTTTTAAGAAAATGAAAAAGATTACAAAATACATATCTCTTGTACTGGTGCTTTCGTTATTGTCTGGATGTATCGGAAAGTTCGAAGAATATAATAAGAATCCGTACGAGCCTTCTAAGGTGGCTCCTTATTCCCTCCTTTCCGAGATGTGGAAAATCTATGCGAATGCACAGCAGAATGCCTGCCAGTACAATAATACAATGTGGGCGTCATTCAGCGGAGTAGTTTGCGAGACTGGAGCATGGGGCGGAAGAGGTTTCTATTATTATAGCGCACCGGACGGCTTTAATGACGGTTCATGGGGAGACAACTTTACAAAGGTTTCCAACAACTTGTACCAGATTGAGGCGATGACACAAAAAGAGGGCGTGGTCTATGCCTTGGCCGAATTGGTCAAAGTATATTCCGCCCAAGTGCTTCTGTCACTTTACGGACCTATTCCCTACTCACAGGCGACCCAGGGAGCAACGAAGATTGCTTATGACAATGAGGAAACTGCATGGCATGCGGCTTTCGACGACCTTGATGATGTCATCGCCAAGCTTTCCCTTGCAAACGGAATCGATGCCGACCTGAAGGACATCGACCAGTTTTTCGGCGGAGATTGCGCAAAATGGCTGAAATTCGCCAACACATTGAAACTGAGAATGGCAATCAGAATTTCAGGGAAAGATCCTGAATTTGCAAGGAAAAAGGCAGAAGAAGCCGTCACTTCCGGAGTCATGGAAAGCAAGGGCGACAGCTGCTGGGACACAACCAACAGCGGTGAGCCTAATGGATACAAAGTCGTAGGAGGATGGGGCGAAGTACGCGCCAATGCATGCATCATTTCCTGTATGAACGGCTACGAAGACCCTCGCCGTCCGAAATATTTTACTGAGCAGTCTGCACAGCCAGGCGGCGGTTATGTCGGAGTAAGACACGGCGGAATCTCTCAGAGCTACCATAGCACTTGCGTAAACTACAGCAATCTTTTGTGTGCCATTGACGAGACTGCACCTACCGTGGTGATGTATGCGGCCGAGGCAGCTTTCCTTCGTGCTGAAGGTGCTTTGAAAGGCTGGAATATGGGAGGCACAGCCCAGGAGTTCTATGAAAAAGGCATAAGGCTTTCATTCGAGGAATTCAACGTGTCAGGCGTAGAGGAATATCTTGCCGACAACACATCAAAACCAGCAGCTTATACTGACAATCTGCAGCCGGCTGCCGGCTCGACAGGCAACAACTGCCCGGCAATGTCTGACATTACCATCAGATGGAGCGACGACGGCCGTGAACTTGAGAGAATCCTTACCCAGAAGTGGATTGCCCTTTATCTTGACCCTCTGAACGGCTGGTCTGACCAGAGGCGCACAGGATATCCAAAGATTTTCCAGTCAAGTAAAAGTGATGATTCAAGTGTTACTGTAGCACGCGGACAGCGCAGGCTCCGCTTCCCGCAGAGCGAATATCAGAACAATCCTGAAAATGTCAATGCGGCGGTAGCTTATCTGAGTAACGGCAAGGATACAAACGGTACAGATCTTTGGTGGGCCCAGAAATCCAACGGAAGTTACTAACAACTGATAACAAACGACTTATCGTTTATTGAAACTCAGTATAATAAACATTTTATGAAAAAGAAAATTACATATATCATGTTTTCGGCCTTTGCAATTCTGTCAATGGCAAGTTGCAACAAATGGCTAACTCCGGAACCATTGTTCAAGGAACCGGAAAACATACATGGTGAAGATTACTACGCCGCACTTCGCGAGTACAAGTCTTCTGAGCATGTCAAGTGTTTCGGATGGTACAGCAGCTGGACTGCCGTCGGCAATGACATGAAAAACTACCTGATAGGACTTCCTGATTCTATGGACATCGTCTCACACTGGCTGCCTGTGGAATCATACGCACAGCCTCTTAGCGATGCCCAGAAGAAAGACTTGAAAGCAGTCCAGGAAAAGGGCACAAAAGTCTTGTTCTGTCTTTTCTTCAAGGACCTGGGCTTCAGAATGACGCCAGGCCTTGAAAATGCGGAAAACAGCAATCCGAGTGAAACATACAAACAGCTTATGCGAGAGACATGGGGCTGGTACGAGCGAAGATATGACGGAAGTGAGACTGCTGATGCCGCAATCGCAAAATATGCCAGAGCACTGAAAGACTATGTCATAGAAAACGGCTATGATGGAATAGATTTCGACTATGAGGTCAACTATGGAGAAAGAGGTAATCTGGTAGAGAGCACTGCGGCGCTTCACGTATTGCTTACAGAACTGTCAAAATACATGGGACCGAAGTCCGGCAGCGGACTGATATTGGCTGTGGACGGTGAGCCTCAGACCCTTGCAGCCGAAAGCGGACCGCTTCTTGACTATTACATAATCCAGGCATATTATTGTTCAGGTGATTCCAATCTTGACAGCCGCTTCAGCGGTCTGTTCAACAAGTTCCGCAGTGTCGAGGACGAAGCGACAATCTTGAAAAAGCTGTTCTGGACGGAAGATTTCGAAAGAATACAGGACGGAAGACAAGACTTCACTTACCGTGACGGAACGCAAACCCCATATTCTATCGAGGGCATGTCCAGATACTACAGAGACATTGACGGCCAGCAGGTTAAGATCGGCGGTTTCGGAGCATACCGTTTCGATATCATCGGCTCAATTGACGAATATGCTTTGATGCGCAGAATGATCCAGGGTGTCAATCCTGCTAACAACTAAACATTGAATTATATGAAAATTAAAACAATACTTGGCTTTATGGCAATCGGAGCCTTTGCCCTTACATCTTGCAATGATGAGGTGAATCCTCCGATTGAAAACGGACTCTATCTGGCTGAAGCAACGTCAAACAAGACTTTCTCACAGCAGACAGAGAGCATCACTGTCGGAATTGATCCGATTCAAAAGACTTTGACTGCAAAGTTGGCAAAGGCTGTTTCCGAGGATGTGAAGGTAACTTTCGAATTGGACGAGACTTTGATTGAGCAGTACAACAGCAAGAACGGAACTGCTTACCAGCTGATTCCTTCTGCATCTCTTGATTTTGAAGAAGGCAAAGAAATAGTCATCCCTGCCGGCAAGGTAGCTTCGGAATCGGAAGTGTTCACCATCAGATACACCAAGAGTCCCAATGCTGAGGTATATGCCATACCTGTCAGAATGAGATATATATCCGGTCCTGTGGATATCGTAGGAAATTCAGACCATATCCTCTATCTCCTTGCTGCACCGAATATCCAGAAATCCATCATAGTCCACAGAGGGAATGAGACAAGTTTTCAAATTCCTGAAGTCACTGCAAATGAATTTACAATCGAGTTTTGGGTGAAAGTGAACAACAAGACAGGTTGGGTTCCTTCTGAATCAGAGCCTTGGTTCGGCTTCGGCAAAGGAAACGACCCGAGCAAATCAAAAAGACAGAGGATTTTCGGAGACAACTGCGGCCCGATTACAGTAGGTGATGTTCTTCTTCGCTGGTGGGCAGACGGCGCTTCCGGAATCGGCCCGACTCTGCAGTTCCAGACAAGCAAGGGTTATTTTGACTCAAACGAATGGTGGGAAGCTGATACATGGTATCATATCGCCTATACTTGGGACGGCAAGACTGCAAGGCTGTACAAAGACGGAGTTCAAGACCGCGAAAACGGTCAGGAAGGTCCTTTCGTATTTAAAAATGTGAATTTGTTTAATTTGTCAGGCTCTGGCTCACAGGCATGGCAAATGGAAATGGAGATGGCCCAGATCCGTATATGGACCAAGTGCCTGACTCCTTCAGGAATCATTGACGGAATGTCACGTGCCATTTCTTCTGACGCGGATGGCCTATATGCTTACTGGCCATGCGATGAAGGAACCGGAAACGTCCTGAAAGGAAGCGGCAAGGCTGCTGTAGATGTAACAGTCAGAGGTACCGCACAATGGAGCGAGACAATGTACGATTTCTCTAAACCTAACCAGTAATCCGCCTTGGATATAATTTAAGGGAGGCCGGCTAAAAATCACTTAGCCGGCCTCCGTTATTTATTGATACTATATACAGTACTTTTTATATTTCAGGTCACGGGCGCACGAGCGGGATCTCCAATGTGTCACCCTCACGGGCGAGGTATGATTCCGGGAAAAGCTCCCGCATTTCATGAAGAAAAGAGGACACGTCAGGGAATCGGGACGAATAATGCCCTGTCAGCAGCCTGCCGGCACCGGCTTCAAGCGCACACCGGGCCGCCTGAACTGTAGTTGAATGGAAAGTCTTTGCAGCCATATCTGCCATACTTTCAGGGAATGTGGTCTCATGATACAGAACAGACACACCCCTGACCCACTCCGGAAGTTCCGGAAAAGGAGCCGTATCACTGCAATATGCATAGCTCCGAGGCACAAACGGAAGATATGTAACCTCACTGTTCCTGATGACAAGGGGTTCATCCGTACCGGAGCACGGACAAAAGCCGTTCTCGAAGCATGCGACTGTACACGGACCGGCAGGACGCACAATATCTTTCCCAAGTTTGAGAGCGCCTATCTCAGCCAGCGTCAGTCCGTATCTTGCAATGGATTCCTTGCAGATGTTTCTCTGGGGCTGCTTTTCACGGACGATGAAACCATACGTCTCAATCCTGTGATTCAACGGGAAGGCCCAAAGTTCAGTATTCCTGTTCTCATGGACAAGTTCCGGCCTGTCCATTTGCAAAGGCACATAATTGATATGGAATTGAAGGCCCTCGCCGAAATTTGACAGAAAAAACTTCAGTACAGGATGGAAATTCCTTGGAGCATATATTGAAAGCTCCGAGGAGCGTCCGAGCATCCCCATAGTGGAAAGCAGGCCGAAAATGCCGAACAAATGATCCCCATGGATATGTGAAATGCAGATATGCTCAATTTTAAGAAATGATATTCCGGCACGGCGCAGCTGAATCTGTGCACCTTCTCCGCAATCCATCATAAACAAGCGCCCACGTACATCCAGTACTTGGGCGCTTGGGAATCTTTTTGTAGTGGGCAGGGCCGAAGCCGTGCCCAGAACATTAAGAGTAAAATTCATGCAAAAGCAGATTACTCACCTCTTTCGAGCTGGCTCTTAAGAGCTGCGAGAGCGTCGATGTCACCGAGAGTTGTCTTCTCAATGTTCGAGTTGATCTTCTTCACAGCCTTCTTAGTGTTGTCAGACTCGCTTGAAGTCCTCTCTGACTTAGCCTCTGATGAAGCGTATGTCTTAACGTGTGAGAGAGTAGCCTTCTTTGCGCTTCTCTTGAGCTCAGTAACCTTGAATGCGAGTGTCTCGCCTGCAACAGGCATAGAACCGTCCTCCTTGGCAAGCTCCCTGTTGAAGCAGAATGCGTCAACGTCGCCTTCAAGCTCAACTACTGCGCCCTTGTCGTTGACAGAAGCAATCTTGGCCTCAACAACAGTGCCTACGCCATATTTTGCCTCAATCTCATCCCATGGGTTAGGAAGAAGCTGCTTGTGGCCGAGGCTGAGCTTATGGTTCTCCTCGTCAAAGTCAAGGATTACGACCTCGATAGTGTCACCAGGAGCTACAAGCTCTGAAGGATGCTTGATCTTGTTCCAAGAGAGGTCGCTGATGTGAACGAGTCCCTCGATTCCTTCCTCAAGCTCTGCGAAGACACCGAAGTTTGTGATATTGCGTACAGTTGCAGAGTGCTTTGAACCTACAGCATATTTCTCGCGGATGTTCTCCCAAGGGTTTGCCACGAGCTGCTTCAGGCCGAGAGACATCTTCTTGTCCTCCCTGTCGAGTGTAAGGATCTGAGCCTCAACCTCGTCACCAACCTTAAGGAAGTCAGAAGCGATGCGGAGCCTTGGAGACCATGACATCTCTGAAACGTGGATAAGTCCCTCAACGCCCGGCTCGATCTCAACGAATGCACCGTAATCTGCGATAAGAACGACTTTACCCTTAACCTTGTCACCGACCTTGAGGTTTGCGTCAAGAGCATCCCAAGGATGAACTGTGAGCTGCTTCAGGCCGAGAGCGATTCTCTTCTTGGCCTCATCGAAGTCAAGGATGACAACGTTGATCTTCTGGTCGAGAGCAACAACCTCCTCAGGGTGGTTGATCCTGCCCCATGAAAGGTCAGTGATGTGGATGAGTCCGTCAACACCGCCGAGGTCAACGAATACACCGTAGCCTGTGATGTTCTTGACAGTACCCTCAAGTACCTGGCCTTTCTCAAGTTTGGCGATGATCTCGCTCTTCTGGAGCTCAAGCTCTGCCTCGATAAGTGCCTTGTGGGAAACAACGACATTTCTGAACTCCTGGTTGATCTTGACAATCTTGAAGTCCATAGTAGTGTCAACATACTGATCGTAGTCGCGGATAGGCTTGATGTCGATCTGAGAACCAGGGAGGAAGGCCTCGATTCCGAACACGTCGACAATCATACCGCCCTTTGTGCGGGTCTTCACATATCCCTTTACAATCTCGTTTGCATTGAAAGCCTCGTTGACCATATCCCAAGAACGGAGCTGGCGTGCCTTTTTGTGTGAAAGGATGAGCTGGCCTTTCTTGTCCTCAGTGCTCTCAACGAACACCTCAACCTTGTCACCTACCTTAAGGTCCTGGTTGTAGCGGAACTCAGGAGCCATGATGACACCCTCGCTCTTGTAGCCGATGTTTACAATCACCTCTCTCTTGCTGATTGCAGAAACAACTCCCTCAACTACTTCGCCTTCAACGATTTTTGAAAGAGTCTGGTTGTACTGGTCAGCGATGTCAGTGATGTTTCCGTCATAGACATCCTCTTTTTCGAACGCATCCCAATCGAAGTTCTCAGGAGCGACAGAGGCGTTAAGAGCAGCCTTCTTGGTTTCTTCCTGTACCATTGTCCATCTTTGCCTTCAGACATCTCAGAG
>CAMWUW010000048.1 GCA_947177525.1 uncultured Bacteroidales bacterium
GCCTCGGTAGAGACAAGTAAACTTGCCTCTACACTCGGCTTAATCGTTTATTTTAAACTGCGTTTACAATCACTTCGCCTCGGTAGAGACAAGTAAACTTGCCTCTACACTCGGCTTAATCGTTTATTTTATGAAAATTCCGTAAAAGGTGACAATGAGCACTAATTTTGCTGTAATGGCTGGTTGTAGATGCTGGCTTAAAGTGCATGCCTTGTGTCATGGCAAATGTTGCTCCAGAGTCACACTGAACATTGTGCTGAACGTTGCACTGAATGTCGCTCCGAATGTTATGCCGAACGTGAATCCGGAGGAAGAGACACAGAATTGGATAAAAACATTATATTTGCATAATGATTTGACAAAAACAATAAAGATGAAGAAAATTATTTCTATGGCAGCCATTGCTGCAGCTACAATGACAGTTTTGTCATGTGCACAGGCACCGGATCTTTCCGGAGAGTGGAAAGTGGTCACTATCAATGGAGTGGAGATTGAGGCATCTGAAACTGAGGATGAAGTCGCACCGTTCATCAATTTTGATACGGAGTCAGGAAGAATCCATGGAAATACAGGAATCAATCTTATAAACGGCACATACGAACTTTCTGGCAATGACCTTACTTTCGGAACTTTGGCAACTACGATGATGGCAGGACCGGAGCCTAAGGCACAGACCGAGCAGGAGTTCCTATCAGCGATAGATGAAGTGAAAAGCGCAAAGGTGAAGGCTGGCGTACTTACACTTTACGATGCAGACGGCAATGTGCTCATGACACTTGCAAAATAAATTTTACAGACTATTGTAAAATAATGAACTTTAGGAGGCAGAATGTGTATTCATTCTTGCCTTTTTTTATTTGACTTGTCCTTCTTCTACTTCCTGCCGCTCTAAAATTGCGACTGAGTCCTGATTCAAGGCAGCTCTGACGCTTGACTGTTGCCCGGTTATCCCCGCGAAATGTCAACATGGAACTTTTCAGAGAAATCACATAATCACATACTATGCAGACATATCAAAATTTCATGGTACCGCTTTTCTCGCGATTCCGTTTCAGATGTAAATTCTCAACAGAATCCTTAGGCTTGCATTTACCGAACAGGTAGTCTATGACCATCCTCCTTTTCGTATATGTCTGCAGCAGGCAGGATTCCATTGGGGAACTGACAGGAAGGCCGCTGGCATTGGAGGACAAGCCTGTTGAAATATAGTGACTAATGAGAATCTATGAGTGAGTAATTTATTTAATGCGATGTGTTTTTTGATACCAAAAGCATAATTATACACTAAATAGAGGGTGACGACAAATGAATTTCGGCCGACCTTCAGATGCGAAGATTCCAGCAGCCATTGATATCTGAGGGTGCCCAAGAAGTCGGAGCGCCATGACCAGCAACACGTAAATCCCTGATTCTCAGCCATATCCTAAAAATCACTACCCCGTTTTTGGGGCAGCGATTTTTAGAAAGCGACTGATTTACATAGGATTATGCATCACGCATTTACTTGATGATGTGGTTGGGCCTACGGATATATGAGTGTTCATGGGAGTGTTAGGTAAGTGTCTGGTCAGATTCTGTTAAATTTCAATTTATCCGGAGCGGCCACATCTACCTGGAGCCTTTCCGTTGAGTCGAAGCAACTGACACTTTTCAGTACAGATTTATGTGCGCAGGCGTTCCAGGTGTGCAATTTTAGTGGAGGACCTGGAACGGGACTATTTTGTAATACACTTAAAATAAGCACGTTACAATTTCAAGGTGTTCCAGGTGTCACATACACAACGCAGACCTGGAACGGTTGGAGGCCGAAACGACCAGAAATGCAAGAGAATCAACAGATTGCAAGGATTTTATTCTACCCAATGTCCACCCTACCCCAAAATCAAGAACTTCAGGGCTGCTTTGATAGGAAGGGGCACTGATGCCAAGTTCTTTATCTTCAGGCTTGCGAAAATCTTTGCCTGACGCCTGGCACCGCAGCCGGCATATACGCCCGCCGGCTGCTCAAAGCAAGCTGCGCAACTCTGCCCATGGGCTGCTCAGCCTGCCTTGTGCCCCGAACCTACTGCAATTGCAAATCAACCTACTTTTTCCGTTGAGCCATTATATCCTTGAGCTGCTTTGTAAGCAATAAAAGAAAAAAATGAGACATCGCCGCTCGCGCGGGGACACCTCATACTAACCACATAATTAATAACACTAAAACTAATAACCAATAAGTTGTGAGAGTTTCAGAACAACCCTCTGACCAACTCGGGTGCAAAGATACTGCTTTTATTTTTATTTGCAAACTTTTTATGTATTTTTTTTTGAAATCCGATTAAAAAATTGATTCTTCGGTATAGGTCGTCAGAAGTTCAAGTGCCTTCATGCCCATAACTGAGTTGCCCTTGGAATTTAGTCTTGGGCTCCACACTGCAACAGAGTACTTCAAAGGGCAGATGGCAACGATTCCGCCGCCTACCCCACTCTTGCCGGGAAGCCCCACAAGATATGAAAACTCCCCTGCCTCATCATAAAATCCGCAGGTCTGCATCACTGCGTTCATGCGCTTTATCTGTGAATTTGTCAACCTGTATCCGTCAATATTGAAAGGCCTTCTGTCAGCAAATGCCATAAAGGCAGATGCAAGCTCCCTGCAGCTCATCTCTACAGAGCACATCTTGAAATAAAACATCAGCACATGCTCAATATCATTTTCAATAGTACCGTGTGACTTCAGCATATTGGCTATTGCCGCATTCAAAAATCCGTGTTCACGTTCTGAATGTGCAACTTCATCATTATAGACAATGCTTTCCGTGCCGCACAATTCCCTTACAAAGTGAAGGAATTCCTCTTCCGGCCTTACCAGTTCAGTAATCAAAATGTCTGACAGAACTATAGCACCGGCGTTTATGAAAGGATTGCGAGGTATTCCCTTTTCAACCTCAAGCTGTATAAGGGAATTGAATGCCGTTCCGGAAGGTTCTTTACCGATACGTTTCCAAAGAGACTCCCCTCTCAGCGAAAGACACATGGCCAAGGCAAACACTTTGGAAATACTCTGGATGGAGAAGCGCGTATCAGCCTGTCTGTATGGATATACGTCACCGGACACCGTCTGCAGGCACATTCCGAACTGATCCGGATTCACCTTGGCAAGAGCCGGTATGTAGTCCGCCTGTTTACCTTTCTCAGAAAAAGGTCTGATTTCCTCCCATATATCATCAAATATTTTCTGATAATCCATAAAATCCCGTTTATAAACAAAACAAAGTTAGAAACAAGTTTCCATTCCCCAATAGGAATTCTTGATTATATTTGTCGGCAGTTTTTCCAAGCACAGCAAAAAAATGGCAGACAAAATGACCAAAGAACAGCGTCACAAGTGCATGGCCAGCATCAGGAGCAAAAACACCAGCCCCGAGATGGCCATAAGGAGAGGTCTGCACAAGCGGGGATACAGATTCAGAATTCATGTAAAAAGTCTCCCGGGAACACCTGATATCGTGTTGCCCCGCCACAAAACCGCAATACTCGTGAACGGATGCTTTTGGCACGGACATAAAAACTGCAGGAAATTTGTCCTGCCGCAAAGCAATACAAATTTTTGGGAGGCAAAAATAGCACGCAACATACATCGTGATGAAATTACGTGTGCCCACCTCACAGCATTGGGATGGCACGTAATCACAGTATGGGAATGTGAAGTTGCCACAAATTCACTTACACAGGCCGCACTCGACAGAATCGGGCGAGAAATAGCAGAGAGCACGCTTCTACGCAGCACCAGAAGTGAAATGCGTGAAAAAACACGGACTGAGATGAAAATGGAACAGGAAGAAATAATGAGAAGACAGGCGGCACTTGAAGCTGAAATCGACCGGATATATCCGCTTCCGGCAAAAATAAGGCAGCTGTCAAAGACTGCACTCTCCCTGTCTGACTACATGGAAGAAGAAGACTGACAGCTGCCTGTTATCTGCAAACAATATTATTTTCTCGGCTTTATATCCAGTTTAACAGGACGTATCATATTTTCCGGAGACAGAATCTTGTCCAGTTCCTCTTTTGTAAGTATGCCATGCTCCAGGACAAGTTCATATACACTGCGTCCTGTTTCAAGGGCTTCTTTTGCAATCTTAGTAGAATTCTTATAGCCGATTACAGGATTCAGGGCCGTTACAACACCTATGCTGTCATGAACATACCCGATACAGTTGTCTGCATTGGCCTTAATTCCGTCAATGCAATTGATTCTCAACGTATCAAAACCGTTCATCATCAGTTCTGCGGACTCGAAACAACACTGGGCCATTACAGGTTCCATAGCATTCAGTTCCATCTGTGCCGCCTCTGCACTCATTGCCACGCACAAGTCGTTGCCGATTACCTTATACGACACCTGGTTCATCACCTCAGGAATCACAGGATTGACCTTGCCAGGCATTATAGACGAACCAGGCTGGCGGGCAGGAAGGTCAAACTCATGCAGTCCGCACCTCGGTCCTGATGCAAGCAGTCTCAAATCATTGCATATCTTATTCATTTTCACAGAAATTCTGCGCAATGCCTGAGAATAGCCAACCATGGACGACGTGTCTGAAGTGGCTGCAACCATGTCCTCCGCAGCCTTAATGTCCCATCCGGTAATTTCACGCAAGGCAGCGATGCATTTTTCCGAATAGCCAGGTTCAGAGCAGATTCCAGTACCTATGGCCGTCGCTCCCATATTTACCGTAAGAAATTCCTCTGCGGCAAATTCAACATTCCGTATTTCATCTCTTAGGATGGACGCAAAAGCACCGAAGGTCTGTCCCAATGTCATTGGCACCGCATCCTCAAGCTGAGTACGTCCCATCTTGAGTATTCCGGAAAACTCGGCAGCCTTCTTTTCAAAAGACGCTATCAGCTCCCTGAAATGCCCCATAAACTTCAAGTGCGTGGCATAAAGTCCGAGATGGATGGCAGTAGGGTATGCATCATTGGTAGACTGGGAACAGTTCACATGATCATTCGGTGAGCAATAGGCATATTCGCCTGGATTATGTCCCATGAGCTGCAAGGCGCGGTTTGCAATAACCTCATTTGCATTCATGTTTGTTGTTGTGCCGGCACCTCCCTGAATCATGTCCACAGGAAACTGGTCATGATGCATTCCTGACATAATCTCCCTGCATGCCGCCGAAATTGCCTCAAACTGCTCCTCCGTAAGAAGCCCAAGCTGACGGTTTGCAACAGCAGCCCCCAATTTCGTCACAGCCAAAGCATTTATAAAAAGAGGGTAATTGTTGAGATGGAATCTGCTTATCGGGAAATTTTCTACCCCACGTAGAGTCTGGACTCCGTAGAGAACATCTGCAGGCACCTCCATAGAGCCTATCAGATCGCTTTCAACACGCATATTTTCTGAATGATTCTTCATGATTTCTTTTTTTCAATTAATATATATAATCAAAAATCAATTCAAATTTACAAATTATCACCAAAACACAAAAAATATTCTGAATAATCTGCAAATATGAACGGAATCGGAAGAAAAGAAAATATACCACATCATCTGCGGCAAGGCGCCCATGCAGTTACCCGACGGAAGACCAGAATAAGACCGGCGTATCAAAAAAGATATTCCGGTGCAGCCATAATGACAATCCGCTTAATGACAGTCATGATGGTCACATGAATCTCCGCTGTCATGCACCTCACCTGCAAGATAAGCCTTGACCAAAGCTTCAACATCTCCGCTGCAGCCGCGTATCACATCAATGTGCTGTGCCTCCAATACGTTTTTCGCTCCCTGCCCCATATTGCCGGCAAGCATTACACCGACACCCATCTGCCTGAGGACAGAAGCTATTCCGCTTTTGCATCCGCACCCCTGAGGGGAAGCAAGCCTGTCAGCCGAAACAATTCTGCCGTCTGATACAGTAAAAACAGTGTAATAGGCGCAGTGGCCGAAATGGTCGTCAACACGTCCATCTTTTGTAGGTACAGCTATCTTCATTACAAAAAATCTCTTTTAAGTGACAATTGGGAAACGGGCTTTGACACCAGAAGGCACCGGAAAAATTTCCCGAATGCAAAATTAATGTTTTTTGGTTCATCCGCAAAAGTATCTCCCCCAAGCATGCCATGCCCAAAATCCATAAAGGCGTCAGTACAGACGCGGCGGATGCATCAGAAACACAATCGGAGACATTTGTTTCATGCGTGACAATTAAAATATTTTACAAATTTTAGTACCTTGCGATACAATGTACTAAAATTTATTTATATCTTTGCACCATAAAATACCGAACTAAACGATGCAAAGAATGAAAAAGACAGTAAACGCAGCAATCGGCGGATGCAGTTTCATAATAGACGAAGACGCATACGCAGCACTTGAAACCTATCTTGTGAAATTCAGGGGTGCACTTGACAACACATCAGGCAGCAATGAAGTTATGGAAGAGCTGGAAATGAGGATTGCAGATCTTCTGAAAGAGAAATTGCGGACAAGAGAAGTTGTGGACATCACTATGACGGAGCAGGTAATAAAGCAGCTCGGATTTCCGGAAGGCTACACTCAGGAAGAATACAGGGAATCCGCAAAGACGCGCAGAGACGACTACGGTCCGTTCTATTCACGCAAGCTCTTCCGCGACCCGGATGACAAGAAAATAGCCGGTGTGTGCTCAGGTCTTGCCCTTTTCCTGAATGTTGACGTTGTACTGATAAGGGTGATTTTCCTTCTGGCACTGATATGCGGAAGTGCAGGTTTCTGGATATATGCCGTGATATGGCTGGTCGCACCTGAGGCCAGGACAGCTGCAGAGAAATGCGAACTGCGCGGAATCCCCGCAACGGCAGAAAACATCAGAAGATTCACCTCTGCAAAATAACAGTCATGGAAAACGCGAATATAATAGAAAACAACCGCACGCAAATGCGGCGTGGCGTGCTGGAATACAGTATTCTGCTGATTCTTGCAGCAGGAGACGAATATGCATCGTCAATAATACAGAAGCTCAAGGATGTAAATATAATTGTCGCAGAGGGCACTACCTATCCCCTGCTGATAAGACTTAAAAAACTCGGCCTGCTAAACTACAGATGGGAAGAATCCCCACAGGGACCGCCGAGAAAATACTATATGATTACGGAGATGGGCAGGGAGCAGCTTGCAGGACTTGACAAGGCATGGGAAGAATTGTCAGAAGCCGTATGTACAATAAGAAAAGGAAGGGGATAAATTTTGACAGCAAGGCCATGAAAACTACAATAAAGGTAAATATCGCGGGCTACTCGTTCACAGTTGAGGAAGATGCCTACTTCGAATTGGAGAAATATCTTTCCGGCATAAGGGAAAGTTTCAGCCGGGACGGGAATGCCGAGGAAATCGTCAGGGACATCGAGGAAAGAATAGCAGAACTTCTGAATGAAAGATGCAGCTGCGGCACACCTGTGGGCATCAATGCCATTATGGAAATCTGCGGAAGAATCGGACGTCCTGAGGAACTTGCAGAAGAGAAAGAAACCCAGGGACAAAATGTACGCCAAGGAAAGAGACTTTACAGAGACACTGAAAACAGAGTCATAGGAGGCGTTTGTTCTGGACTTGGAATATATTTCAATACAGACAAAGTGCTTTTCCGGCTTATCTTCATCGCGGCATTTATCATACTTTTTACATTTGTATCGGGCAGTTTTTTCTGCATGTCGTCCGCCCTTGTCTATATCTGCCTTTGGATTGCCATGCCGGCCGCACGTACAGTCGAAGACAAATGCAGGATGAAAGGCAAGCCGATAAGCCTGAGCAGCTTCAGGGACACGCCGTCATCCGTATCAATATCAAGTGAAGCGAAAGAAATAAGAAACTCCCCAGCCGGAAGGACAGCCGGCAGGATAATAATGTCACTGTCAGGAATAATAATGACAATAACAGGATTTGCCGGTCTTCTGAGTCTGATTTTCATACAAAAGGTCCCAGAGCTGGCCAGACTGCGCATAGACAGGCATATCATGGACTGGGGCACCTTGGATGCACATGAAATGCTCGGGAGGGATATAATAACAGACCAGGTTTTCTGGTGGTTCATCATAACCGTAATCGGAATATTCTGCATCTGGATGCTGTACAACGGAATAAGATTCATTTTTGACCTGAAGCCGCCTTCATGGAAACCGGGAGCGGTCCTCTTTGTGCTATGGATCATAAGCATACTGGCAACCGTGACTTGGGTACTGCTGCAGGTTTCAGCAGCCCTGCCCTCAATCATGGCATAGTGCCATAGCAACTTGGACTCCAAGGCAGCATCAGCCCAATAACCGGCGGTGCTGCCTTTATTGCATTGCCATGCAATCCGGAAACAAATCACCGGCATTTCCGCCCAATGACACAAAAAAGCGTCTAAATTGAAATATTTTCCGGCAATATTGTTTATTTTTGTCAATGTTACTGAAACCATTTGACAAAAAATGACCGAAAAACAACCGCAAGTGCTTGATCTTGAAAGCATAATACGCTCAAGGGCAGGCAAAAAGGCCAAATACATACCTCAATTCATTATTGAGGGTTTCAAAAAAATGGCTCACCAGGATTTTATTAACGGATACCTGAAAGAAGGGTATATGGGAGTCGAATTCTGCGAAAACTGTCTCAGATATCTTGATGTCAATGTAAGCGTTGAAGGACTTGAGAATCTTCCCAAGGACTCTTCACGGTATACCTTCGTCTCAAATCACCCTCTCGGGGCGATTGACGGAGTGACTCTCGGAATGGTCCTCGGCAAACATTATGACGGCAATATAAAGTATCTCATGAATGACCTCCTGATGAATCTAAAGGGGCTTCGTCCACTCGGAATCCCGATCAACAAGCTGGGTTCACAGGGGCGCAATCTTCCGAAGCTGATTGACGAGGCATTCCGTTCAGATTCCCACATGCTGCTGTTCCCCGCCGGTCTGTGTTCAAGAAAGATTGACGGGAAAATCCAGGACATACCGTGGGGCAAGGCCTTTGTAACCAAAAGCATACAGACCGGCCGCGACATAGTCCCGATCAGATTCGAGGGCCAGAATTCCAAACGATTCTACAGGATTGCCTCATGGTGCAAGCGCCTGAAACTGAAATTCAATTTTGCGATGCTTCTGCTTCCTGACGAAATGTACAGAAGCCGCGGTGGCAGCTACCGGGTCATAATAGGCAAGCCAATACCGCACGAAAGCCTTGACAAGTCAAGGTCGCCATACGAATGGGCACAGGAAATAAGAAAGAAAGTCTACGAACTCTAAAGCGCCACAAAATGGAACAGATTATTGAACCTATTGCTGTTGAACTTCTTAAGGCCGAGCTTACTCCGGCAAGAAAACTTAGGGACACCAACAAGGGACACAACGAAATATACATAATCGATGCACACAATTCCCCTGAGGTAATGAAAGAAATCGGACGTCTCAGGGAGATTGCCTTCCGCGATGCCGGAGGAGGAAGCGGCCTTTCCATGGACATTGACGAATTCGACACTATGGATGTCCCTTACAGCCAGCTCATAGTATGGGATCCTGATGCCAATGCAATACTCGGAGGCTACCGTTTCCTTGCAGGTCCGGACATCAGGCTTGACAGCAATGGACAGCCGGTCCTTGCAACGTCACACATGTTCCGCTTCTCCGATGAATTCATAAAAAACTGGCTTCCGTACACAATTGAACTCGGAAGGAGCTTCGTTTCTCCGCAATATCAGAGTTCCAAGGCAGGAGCAAAGGCACTTTTTGCACTTGACAACCTCTGGGACGGCCTCGGTGCCCTGATGCTGCAGAAGCCGGAGATGAAATATTTCTTCGGAAAGATGACAATGTATCCTGACTACAACAGAAATGCGCGTGACCTGATCCAGCATTTCCTGTTCAAGTATTTCCGCGACACAGACAATCTTGTGACACCATACGAGCCGCTTGACATAACAACTGACTCGGCAGAGATGGATGCAGTGCTGACAGGCGGGAATTTCAAGGAAGACTACAAGATACTCAATGCAGAAGTGCGCAAGCTGGGCGTCAACATACCTCCTCTTGTCAATTCATACATGAGCCTCTCCCCTTACATGAAAATGTTCGGAGGAGCAGTCAACCATGAATTCAGCGGAGCGGAAGAAACTGGAATACTCATCGCATTTGATGACATGTACGAAGAAAAGAAAGCAAGGCATGTCAATTCTTTCATAAAGGACAAAATCAGGAAAATGAAAGAGAGATTCCCGATTTTTGCAGAGAATGCCGGGGAAAACCTGCATGCGATGATTGCCCAGAAAAGAAAACAGGTACAGGAGAAAATAGCTGCGAGAAAAGCACAAAAGAAGTGAGATAAACCGTCCGGACGCAATATAATTTAAATGCCGGACGGTTGTTTTAATGTCATTTGTTTCTTATATTTGTTGATTAGATTGCTTTTTGCCGCAGGCAGAGCATGTTGTAATTACAATTCATCAAGAAACAAATCATTATGGCACAGGCAAGAAGGGACAATGAATTTGACGTAATCATTGTCGGAGGAGGCATTACCGGAGCCGGAACAGCCAGAGACTGCGCAATGAGGGGGCTTAGAGTCCTGCTCATAGAAAGGCACGACCTGGCGACCGGGGCTACCGGAAGAAATCACGGACTCCTGCACAGCGGTGCAAGGTATGCCGTAACAGACAGGGAGTCGGCAGAAGAATGCATCAGGGAGAACATGATTCTGCGCAAGATTGCAAGACACTGCGTGGAAGAAACTGAGGGACTATTCATCACCTTGCCTGAAGACGACCTTGGCTATCAGGCAAAATTCGTGGAATCCTGTCTTGCAGCAGGCATCAATGCAGAAGTGATAGACCCCAAGGATGCCCTGAGGATGGAGCCTTCTGCAAACCCGGAGCTTATAGGCGCCGTGAAAGTGCCGGATGGTGCTGTGGATCCTTTCAGGCTCACCTCTGCCAATGTGATTGACGCAAAACTCCACGGAGCCAAAGTACTGGTGTACAGCGAGGTTACAAAGCTCATCAAAGAAGGCGACACCATTACAGGCGTGGAAGTCTACAATGCCATAACTAAGGAAAGTGCAAAATACTATGCCCCTATAACGGTCAATGCAGGTGGAATCTGGGGA
Source organism: uncultured Bacteroidales bacterium (assembly GCA_947177525.1). Classification (GTDB taxonomy): domain Bacteria; phylum Bacteroidota; class Bacteroidia; order Bacteroidales; family UBA932; genus Cryptobacteroides. The sequence continues at coordinate 11,111 of CAMWUW010000048.1, forward strand.
CAGCGCATCGCTGAAATGGCAGGAGCCAGAATCAATATGTTTCCGGCCAAGGGAGCGTTGCTGATTTTCGGCCACAGAGTCAATAATGTTGTGCTGAACCGTTGCCGCAAGCCGGCAAATGCAGACATACTCGTGCCGGGCGACACCATCTGCCTTATCGGCACGACATCCAGCCGTGTTCCTTTCGGAGAAGTTGACAACATGTACGTGACAGCCGATGAAGTGGACCTGCTGCTTCAGGAGGGTGAAAAGCTTGCCCCGAGCCTTGCAACAACACGTATACTCAGAGCTTATGCCGGAGTACGTCCGCTGGTTGCAACTGACGACGACCCCTCCGGCCGCAACATCAGCCGCGGGATAGTGCTTCTTGACCATGAGACACGTGACGGAATCAAGGGATTCATCAGCATTACCGGAGGCAAGCTCATGACTTACAGGCTTATGGCCGAGTGGGCTACAGACCTTGTATGCAAGAAGCTCAACATCGGGAAAGCATGCCGCACAATGGACACTCCGCTTCCCGGATCAGAAAACGAAAACATAGAGGAAATCTCAAAACAGACCTGGGCAAAGCCGGGAACACCACACAAAGCGACAATAGGAAGGCACGGAGCACGTGCCCTGAATATCGGACTTAAGGACGGATACGACACCTCACTTGTATGCGAATGCGAGGAAGTGTCAGTCGGGGAAGTCAAATATGCCATTGAAGAACTTGATGTACATAATCTCGTTGACCTGAGAAGGCGTACAAGAGTCGGCATGGGAACATGCCAGGGCGAGCTTTGCGCATGCAGGGCTGCCGGCATGCTGGCAGACGCACACCAATGCACGGAACGCACCAAGAATGACCTGAAGAATTTCATCAATGAAAGATGGAAAGGAATGTATCCGGTATGCTGGAGCGACACACTCAGAGAGAGCGAATACTCGCAGTGGATATACTCGGGAGTATGCGGGCTTGAAGGTCCGGAGACACATAATGAGGACAACAAATAAGATGAACTGGCAATGAAATTCGATACCATAATAATAGGTGGAGGACTTTCCGGACTTGTGTGCGGAATAAAGCTCCAGAAAGCCGGGCAGAAATGCGCCATAGTCTCTGCAGGACAGAGTGCCATGCATTTCTCATCCGGAACTTTTGATCTTTTGGGAAGGCTGCCTGACGGGACTGCGGTTGAAAATCCGTCGGAAGCCGCCGGACGTCTGGACAAGGGGCATCCGTATTCAATTCTCGGAACTGAGGCTGTGCTCAAATATGCGGATGAGGCAAAGGACTTTTTTGCGGAGTGCGGAATAAGTGTAAGCGGAGATGCAAGGAAAAACAGCTGGCGCATTACTCCTGCCGGGGAAAGAAAGCCTGCCTGGCTGACTCTCGGGGATTTCACTCCCCTGGCTTCAAAAGATGAAAAAATAGGCAACAGGGCCTTGATTGTAAACATACTCGGCTATCTTGACTTCAACACGAAGTTTCTGGCAGACTCATTCGAGAAGCAGGGAACGGAATGCCGCATCGCAGCTGTCAGATTAGATGAGATGGAGCGTCTGCGCAAAAATCCGAGTGAAATGAGGGCCACAAACATTGCCAGGGTCATGGACCGCGACGGGATATGGGAAAAGGCAGCCTTGCAGATCAAGGAACTCATCAGGGAAGAAGATGTTGTTGTTCTCCCTGCTGTATTCGGACTTAAAGATGCCTCTGTCGTGGATAAAATACGTGAGACCATCGGAGTAAGGACCATATTTGCCGCAACCATGCCGCCGTCCGTTCCGGGGATACGTACACAGATGGCCCTAAGATCCGAATTCGAGAAAGCCGGAGGACGCTTCTTCCTCGGAGATACAGTCACCGGCTCCGAATGCAGGGAAAACGGAGAGATAGAGAGCGTAGGAACAGTGAATTTCGGTGACATACGGCTCCATGCCGATAATTTTGTCCTTGCTTCCGGAAGTTTCTTCAGCAAGGGTATGATTGCCTCACCTTCAAAAATATACGAACCGATATTCGGAATAGACCTGAATTATGCCGAAGGGCGCGGCAACTGGTTCGACGGGTGTTTCTGGAACAGGCAGAACTACATTTCTTTCGGAGCCTGCACCAAGGACGGACTGCACGCAAGCATCAACGGCAATACAATAGGCAATCTATATGTCATAGGTTCTCTTTTGGGCGGCAGCAACACTCTTTATGAAGGATGCGGCGGCGGAATCGCAATTATCACGGCAATGGCTGCGGCAGATTCAATTTTGAACAAATAGGAGGAGACGGACATGAACATGCAGGAAAAGAATATAAGCGCAAACAATTTTGAACAGTGCATCAAATGCACGGTATGTACAGTGTACTGTCCGGTTGTTCCGGTCAATCCCCTATATCCCGGTCCTAAACAGGCAGGACCGGACGGAGAAAGGCTAAGATTGAAAAAAGGCATCTATTTCGACGACACGCTTAAATATTGCATGAACTGCAAGCGTTGCGAAGTGGCATGTCCTTCCGGCGTCCGCATAGGAGACATCATACAGGCTGCCAGGCTAAAATACAACACACAGCCTCCAAAACTGCGTGATATGATACTGGCAAGCACCGACCTTATGGGAAGCATTGCGACAAAGGCTGCCCCTATTGTAAACATGACAGTCGGGATGAAGCCGGTCAAGGCAGCAATGGACGGAGTGCTCGGAATAGACAAGCACAGGACTTTCCCGAAATATTCTTCAAGAACATTCGAAAAATGGTTCAACAAGAATGTGAAGGCATTCCAGGAATCATTCAACCGCCATGTGAGTTTCTTCCACGGATGTTTTGTCAACTATAACTATCCTCAGCTCGGAAAAGATCTTGTAAGCGTAATGAATTCCATCGGCTATGGCGTGCATCTGCTTGATAAAGAGAAATGCTGCGGAGTTGCACTCATATCAAACGGAATGACGGACAGGGCAAGAAAAAATGCGGCAATCAATCTTGAGAGCATAAGGAAATCCGTGAACGAGAGACAGATGCCGGTAATCGGGACATCATCGACCTGCAGCTTTACTCTCAGGGACGAATACCCACACTTGCTCGGCATAAACAATGAAGATGTCAGAGACTACATTGAGCTTGCAAGCAGATTCATTTACCGCATAGTGGACGAAGGCAAAGTAAAGCTTGTCTTCAAGAAAGACTACAAGGCCAGGATAGCATACCATACGCCTTGCCACATGGAGAAACTCGGATGGGGAATTTTCTCGACAGAGCTTCTGCGCATGATACCAGGAGCAGAAGTGACAGTTCTGGAGAGCAATTGCTGCGGAATCGCCGGTACATACGGCTTCAAAAAAGAAAACTACCATGTGTCCCAGGCCATCGGAAAGCCTCTGTTCGAACAGATAAACAAGCTCAGGCCGGATTTTGTGGCATGTGACTGCGAGACCTGCAAATGGCAAATCGAGATGTCGACGGAATATGCCGTAAAGAATCCGATTTCAGTTCTGGCAGAGGCCCTCGACCTCGTAGCCACATCAGAAGCAAACAAATAAAATTTCAGGAGGCCTGTCCGGAAAAGCGACAGGCCTCCTGATTAAATCATCCGCCAGGGATACAATATTCAATGCCTATTGCAATCTCGCATTTATGCGTTTGCGCAAAGTTTCGGAAAGGGGAAGCATGCTGTCCTCGTCGGAACGGTCCAGCCATTGAGAGGCCAGGGATGCATCACCAAGCATAAGACAGGCTACTGCAATATTATATTCCGCGCAGGAACGCTTCATGAGGTTATTCGAATCCAACAATCCGAACCAAAGATCCATGGCACCCTTCCAGTCATACTCACTGGCTTTCGCAATGGCATCATACCATTTTACTCCGTCAAAATAAGTTATGGAATATTGTTCAAGTTTCCATTCCGGACCGAATGAAGCAGCCACGGCCTCCCCTGCGCCTATTCCCTCTTCTTCCAAAGCATTATAGGCCCTTTCCAGAAGTACGGCCGGACTTTCCTTGCCGTTTGAATATACGTCCGGACGCGCAAAGCTGGTACCGGTAAAAGTTCTTACCTTTCCTGACTTGTCCATTGCATCAAAGCAGTACATCTGCATGGAAAATTTGACATTCCCGCTGCTGACGTATGCAGAATCAGCACTCAAAGGGACAGCGGCGCGTGTTGCACCGGCGACCGTCATTGTGCCCAAAGAAAGAGTGTCAAGCAGAAAAACCACGTCCGCCCCGGTATCCATAAGAAGATTCACCAAAGAGTCACGTGAGGAATAGACTCCTCCAGGCAAATGACGCATCCTGTATACCCCGACACTCCCCTCACCAGTATTATATTCTTTCTCCAAGGCAGAGGCAAAACCTGATGCAATAGCCTCATTGAAAGAAGAAGCATACGGATTGCCGTTTTCAAGACAAACAACTGAAATCAGTTTACCGGCCAGGTCCACACCGGCCTTGGATGGATAACGCATCTCCACCTGAACGGCATGCCTGGACGGGCCGCATGAAGCCATAAGCACAATGGCAAGAGCACAGGTCAACAAGAAACTCTTCTTCATAACAACGGATTAAATTTCTACCGGTTCTGCAATCAAATCATACTCATCCGCTCCGGTAACACGGACTGTCATAAATTCACCGACAAGCGAATAAGGGTCAATCTCCCCCATCACAGAAGAGTCATGCTTTACAAGAATCTCGCCATCAACCTCCGGACTTTCAAATTCACTCCTGCATACATAGATTCCGTCCGAATAGCTGTCCACAATTACCCTGACTTCCGTTCCGGTACGTGACTGGTTGAAATCCAGCGATATACCGCTCTGGAGTTCCATAAGTTCATCCAGACGCTCCTGCTTCACAGCTGCAGATACACTGTCACGGAAATTGCTGGCACCGAAAGTACCCTCTTCCTCTGAATATTTGAAGGCCCCCAGTCTTTCAAAACGTGCTTCCTTCACAAAATCAAGAAGTTCGGCAAATTCACGCTTGCCCTCACCAGGATGCCCTACAATCATTGTGGTGCGCAACACAACGCCAGGAACTTTCTCCCGCATCTTTTTTATGAGAGCGCGTGTCCATGCCCCGTCCACATTCCTGTGCATATTGCCAAGAACTTTATCCGCGATATGCTGAAGTGGTATGTCCATATAGCGGCATACCTTAGGATTGTCGGCCATCTGTCCAAGAACATCCTCCGGGAATGATGCCGGATAAGAATAGTGTATTCTGATCCACTCTATGCCGTCTACCTCAGAAAGCTTTGACAGCAGTTCCGCCAATGCCCTGCGGCCATAGAGATCCAGTCCGTAATAAGTCGTATCCTGCGCTATCACAATCAATTCCTTGACTCCTTTGTCCGCAAGACAGCGTGCTTCCTCCACAAGTTCCTCCATAGGAACAGATTTGTGCGCGCCTCTGATGAACGGTATGGCACAATAAGAGCACCTTCTGTCACAGCCTTCGGAAATCTTCAGATAAGCATAGTGAGAAGGAGTGGTCAGATGCCTGCCGGCTGCACACAAAGATGCCTGCCCGCCTCCCAGAGCTTCAACCAAAGGGGCAAAATCCCTTGCACCGAACCACATGTCCACTTCCGGAATCAGGCCGGGAAGTTCATCGGCATACCTTTGGGAAAGACATCCGAAGACGACGACCTTGCCTGCATCCCCGTTTTTCTTTTTCTCAACGGCCTCAAGCACAGCCTGAACCGACTCTTCCTTGGCATCCCCGATAAAGCCGCATGTATTGAGCAGAAGCACATCAACAGGAATATCCTCCCCGTCAGGAACAATCTCATAAAGATTGCCCAAAGCGGAAAGGATATGTTCCGTGTCAACCCTGTTCTTTGAGCATCCCAGGGTAACGGCCTGCAATTTTCTTTTGTCCTGACTCACTGTCATGCCTGTCCGCCGGTCTCCGGCACCTCTTCAGTTTCAGGCTCCTCAAAGTCAAGAGAAGCATATTTCTTGAGGAAGTTATACCACTCAACAACCTTTTTCATGTGAGACACATAAAAGCGGTCGCGGTCGTATGAAGGAAGAGCCTTCTCAAAAAAAGCCTTCAGCACCTCAGGAGCTGACTTTGCAGAAGGAGCCTCATCTTCTCCCAGCACCTCCTTCATATTCATGAACACCTGCTGGAGCTTAACCTCCTCATCGTCAGTATATATCGATATATCAGCAAGTGACGTTATCTTGCTGCTCATTCCGAAAGAACTTCTCTTCTTGTCGGAAAGGGACTCCACAATTGCGCCGCTTCTGGCCTGTGAAACATAAAGATACAATCCGCTCTGGCCCGAAATGGTCAGAATTTTAGTAAGATCTGTTTTCATATCATCAACTATTTTTATGTTCAGTTATCAAAATAACTCTGTTTCTGATTTCATCGGCAAACATAGTCTTCATGACATCGTCCACCTTATGTTCCAATTCTTTTTCCGTACCGTCATTGACAATACAGGCATCAATTCCGGCATTGCACGGACATCCGCACAAATCATTCATCAGCTTCTGCTTGTCCATACGTGCGAGCACAGTTTCCGGACATGCTCCATCGCGCATGCATGCACGCTCAAGCCGAAGGTCAAAGGGGGCATCAACAAAAAGCACCTTATCCGCAAAACCCTTAAACTGAGGCTTTTCCAGAATCGTAGCAGATTCGAATACAACAATTCCCTTTTCTCCTGACTCATCCGCAAACCTGCGGAAATCTTCTTTGAGCACAGGAAACACCAATGCCTCAACCTTTTCCAGCGCACCGGACCCGCAGAAAATCTTTTCTGCCAGCATGGCCGGAACAAACCTGCCGTTTCCGTCACGAAGCGGACAGTCCAGTACAGCTTCAATACTCCCAAGCAGCGACGGATGGTTCACATAAAGGGACTTCACACGGGAATCCGCCTCGTATACAGGCAATCCCCAACGGTTTGCCAAAATGCGGCATACAACGGATTTTCCGCTCCCGATGCCTCCCGTCACAGCCAGAATCTTCATCATCTGTCCTCCATTACACACCCCACAGCAGCCGGTTCCACAGTATAGCTTATCACTCCTTTAGGCAACTGCGATGCTCTGACAATGCACTTTCCGCTCAGAGAAGAAGCAAATTCACTATAATCTGCCTGGAACCGCAGATTCTCATAAGGGTCCGCCATAAGAGGGAAAACACACTTCAGCGTGACTTCCACTGAAGACGGGAAAACAATCATTTCTTTTCCTGAGGGCACATTTACCGTCTCCACAGGGACAGTCCTGACAATCTCGACATACCTTGTCACATCCATGGAATAATGTACCTCGTCCGCAGACAGCCTCACGCCCTTGAGTTTCTTCAGACCCACTACCCCATGGATATCTTCCGACACGTCAGCATGCTTCACAGGAGCCGTATATATGCTCTCAATGGTCTCAAGCTGGAACGGTTCGCCATATACTGTCACGGAATCCGGAATAACTTCAAAATCCCCGCTTCCCATATACTGGCTGGCGTATGACACTGAATATACCGGAGTGACAGGCACTCTTTTGTGATCCACTTCCGGAAATCTGAAGACAACCGTATCAGACACGAAATATTCCACAGTCACACCGTCCCCATACAGCAGATGCGCATACTCCTGCAGGTCATCCGAAGTGACGCAATACAAGTCCGCATCATAGTGCTTCATGACAGAGGGTGTGAAAGTCACATCTACAGTCTTGTCGCTGAAAAAAGAAGACGACAGGATGGTATATCCCTTTGCACGGCATCTTGCAGTAATCTCGGACTTTCCGGCAGACACGTCCGAATGTCCGTTTATATTGCAATGTGCCACAACATTGATGCTCAGATATCCGTTGTATCTGAGCGAGAGATTGTGGATGAGCCACATGCTGAAAGCAAGCAGGAGAGAGAGCATAAGAACTGCCCAGTCCCTCCCGCTCAAATTCAAAGATTCAAGCAGCCTATGCAGCAAGCCTTTCATCCCCGGAAGCAGTCTGCCTACTGCTGGGCAGTCTCAGAGAAATCCTTTACAAGGGCCTGCTTGCTGACACGGATCTTGACATTGTTGTCAATCTCGATGAGAACAGTCTTGTCCTTGATGTCACATACTGTACCGTATATGCCCCCGACAGTGACAACCTTGTCACCTTTCTTGAGTCCGTCACGGAAATTCTGAAGTTCTTTCTGCTGCTTCCTCTGGGGACGTATCATGAAGAACCACATAACGACAAAAATAAGGGCAAGCATAATCCACATTGACCACTGGCTGCCGGCCTGTGCAGGTCCTGCCTGCAAAAATGTAAACATATTCATTATTTAAATATTGGTGATTGTAAATTTCTTTTTCCTGCTGCTAAAGCAATCCCTTGCCTTCCTTGCATATAATGCCATCGTTGACCATGCCCTGCACGAGCTTGTCAAGAAGACCGTTGACAAAAGAACGGCTCTTCGGAGTTCCGTAGTATTTTGAAAGTTCCACGTACTCATTTATAGTGACCTTGACAGGGATAGTCGGGAACCCTTCCGCCTCCGCAAGTCCCATAGATATGAGGACAACATCCGTAGAGAAAAGCCTGTCCTTTTCCCATCCGGAAACTGAATCAGCAACCATTGCCGAATATTTTTCATATCCGGTAAAAGAGAGCCTGAGGAGTTTGCGGACAAACATTTTGTCACTTTCCACATCACTGCCTCTCAGCAAATCGCTCTGATAAAGAGGATAAAGAGACCACTGCTCCCCCTTTGCCAGACTGCGGAAAGTCTTGCAGCACCATGTCAGGGCATAGGCGAGGTCATCATTCCAATACAGCGAAATATCCTCCAGAAGC